>NZ_JBQIAV010000008.1:0-152825 GCF_054957775.1 Rhodoglobus galactosidasius
TCCCTACAGCCTGCCCGATCGAGCTGAGCCCTGTCATTACGGTGTTCGTCAAGGGGAACTCCTTCCCCGCCCTCTACGACACTATTCGGGACGATCCCGGTGCCTTATGCAAGGTTGACAGAGAGGGATACGCCGGATACGGCCACAACTTCCCCACGGCGACCGACTGGAGCGAGTTCGATGGCGTGAGGTTCATGCTGAACGGCACGGCCTCCGGATCCGTCCTGCAGTTCGAGATCTTCGACGGCGGAGCCAACTCGGACTCCTCTGAGCGGTTCGAGCTGGAGTTCATCGATGACGTCGCCGGATGGCGCTCCATCGAAATCCCGTGGTCGGCTCTGGTGCGTTCCACCGACTACAACCCGGGGCCCAATGACGGCCTAGGCCTCACGACCGTGTGGGGCTACGCCGTTCCGGTCGTCAGCGGCAACACCACCGTGCAGATCGACGACATCGAACTCTTCGCGGGCGCCGAGGTAGCGCCGACGGTCTCGCTGTCCGCCGCATCCGCCGAGGTCATCGAGGGCGCTACAGCGAACATCAACGTGCGACTCAATGTCGCGCCCACCGTGCCCACCACCGTCGACTACGCGACGAGCGGCGGCACGGCCGACACCGATGACTACACCTCCGAAGCAGGCACGCTCACCTTCGCCGCGGGCGAGACGACGAAGACGATCTCCATCGCCACGACAGACGACGACGCCGAGGAACCAAGCGAGATCCTCTCGTTGGCCCTCAGCAATGCCGTCGGTGCCGCGCTCGGCACCCCGAGCGCGGCGACGATCACGATCGTCGACAACGACGGCCCAGTCGTCGGTCGGCCCACCGGCCGCACACTGGTCGTCGAGGACTTCGAAGCCACACTGCCGTCGGGCACCACGGGAGCCGTCCCGGTCGGCTGGTTCAGCGCCGAGGACCCCAACAGTACCGTCGCCTTCACCACTGTCCCCTCGCCCGTGGCCGTGCCCGCTGAGGCTGCCGGCAACGATGTGCTGTCGTCGGCGTTCACGGTGACGTCCTACGGCGTCGTGGTGAGCAACTTCACTAACGACACCGTAGACACGTGGACCACCCAAGACTGGAGCACCTACGAGGGCATCGGCTTCTGGATGCACGGCAACGGATCGGGCACGCGCCTGTTCCTCGATATCCAGGACAACCGCAATCCCGGTTCAACCGTCGACGATGCCGAGCGTTTCGTCGTCGAATACACCGACAACTGGACTGGCTGGAAGTTCCAGCAGTTCGACTTCGCGGACTTCGTGCGGAAGAATATCAACAACAACGCGCCCAACGACGGACTCGGACTCACCGACATGCACGGTTACGCATTCGGTGCGCTCACCACGGGCGGCACGCAGATGTTCTACTACGACGACGTGCTGCTCTACGGCCAGGCCGCGGAGGTTCCCCTGACAGTCGGATTCGACCGCGCCGGGTACGAGGTTCTCGAGGGCTCCGACGCCACCATGACCGTGCGGCTGAACCGCGCCGCCGCCACCGACGTGACCGTCGACTTCGCCACCGCGGAATCCGCGGCGCGCACCGCAACCGAGGACCTGCCCGCGACGCTCGACCGCGACTTCATCGCGGCAAGCGGAAGCGTCACGATCCCCGCCGGGGAGCGTGAGGCGACCATCACGGTCTCGACTCTGCAGAACGCCAAGCACGAGGTGGACGAGACCTTCCTCATCGACCTGTCGAACCCGATCGGAGCCGAGTTCGGCTTTGTAAGTAGTGCCACCGTGAGCATCCAGGACGACGACCCGATCGACTTCACGATCGTCGACGACTTCGAGACTCACCCGTGGCTCTTCGACGCCGAGGGCGACATCGACCTCGCAGTACGGCAGGTCGCGGCCGGCACCTACGCCGGACAGGACGTCTTTGAGAACGTGCTCGACGTAACGACGGGCGGCGATTCAACCCTTTTGCGTAACTTCGCGGCCGGTCAGGACTGGTCGGCCTACGAGGGACTGTCGTTCTGGTACTTCGGAGAGGGCGATGGCGACACCGTCACCATGACGGTGTCCGACAACGCGGCCGCCGATGAGGGGCCTGACAGCTGGGTTCCGGTGTGGAGCGACGAGTTTGACGGGGCGGCCGGTACTCCCGCCAACCCGGACAACTGGACCTACGAGACCGGAGGCTGGGGGTGGGGCAACGACGAGCTGCAGTACTACACCGGCAGCACCGAAAACGCAGCGCATGACGGTGACGGCAACATGGTGATCACGGCTCGCGAAATCGACCCCGCGAACACGGACCTCGATTGCTGGTACGGACCGTGCACGCACACGTCGGCGCGCCTGATTACCGAGCAGAAGAAGGAGTTCGAGTACGGACGCATCGAGTCACGCGTGAAGGTGCCCCGGGGCTCCGGCATCTGGCCCGCCGTGTGGACGCTCGGCAACGACTTCCGTGAGGTCGGCTGGCCCCAGACGGGCGAGATCGACGTAATGGAGTTCGTCGGCCGACTGCCGAACGAGATCTTCGGCACCATCCACGGACCGGGATACTCGGGAGGCAACTCCTTCGGCGACACCTACACGTTCGATTCACCGGTGTACGAGGAGTTCCACACCTTCTCCGTCGAGTGGACCCCGGAGCGGATCGACTGGTTCGTCGACGACATCCAGTACCACTCGGCCACCCCCGAGAACTTGGCCGGTAAGGAGTGGGTCTACGACCACCCCTTCTCGTTGATCACCAACGTGGCAGTTGGCGGAAACTTCGGTGGAACGCCGGGCGAGGACCTCGTGTTCCCGCAGTCACTCACTCTGGACTACATCCGTGTCTTCCAGGCGCCGGACACCGCCGAGCGGTTCGAGACGAGATTCGTCGACAATCAAGCCGGATGGCGCAAGGTGACCGTCGCGTTCGCCGACCTCACCCGTTCCGCCGACCAGCCGGCCGACGCGCCGAGCGACGGCCTTACCCTCACCGACGTGCAGGGCTACGGCTTCGGTTTCAGCGGTGCGGGGTCGGTGAGCCTGGACCGGGTCACCCTGGTCGAGAATGTTCCGACCTGCACGGTGCGGGGCAAGCCGGAGGTCAAAGGTAAGCCCGCCGTGACGGGCAAGCCGGCGTTCCCCGGACGGCCCTGCCGGTAACGCTCGAGCCACACTGACGGCACCAGAAAACGAGGAAGCCCTGCACCGGTCGGTGGGGCTTCCTCGTTGTACGGGGTTCGGGACCTAGATGAGGCTCTTCGTGTGCCACACCGTCTTGGTCTCGGTCCACTGCACAACGCGCTCAATCGACGGTGCCGGAACACCGATAACCGGCCCGGAAACGCGCTTGAGTGTGTCGGCAGCCGCGATCTGAAGGTCAACCCACTCGAGCTGTTCAGCTCCAGCGAGGTCGAGACCATTGACATCCGCATGGCTAGCAAGCCACGGCGCAATCTCGGCCGGCGAACCGGTGAGGATGTTGACGACGCCACCGGGAACATCACTCGTTGCGAGCACCTCTGAGAGGCTGATCGCGCTGAGCGGTGCGCCCTGGTGAGCAACAACGACAACAGTGTTTCCGCTGACGAGGGCCGGAGCAATGACGCTCACGAGGCCCAGCAGCGACGACGAGTCCTGAGGAGCAACGATTGCGATAACACCGCTAGGCTCGGGCGTTGAGAGGTTGAAGTACGGGCCAGAGACCGGGTTGCCGTTTCCGGCAACCTGCACGTACTTATCTGCCCAACCTGCATACCAAACCCACGCATCAATCGCGGTGTCGAGCTGCGTGGTTGCCGCCGCCTTCGACAGCGACTCGGTTGCCATCAGCTCGTCAATGAACTGCTCGCGACGACCCTCCAGCAGTTCGGCGATGCGGTACAGCACCTGGCCGCGGTTGTAGCCGGTAGCACCCGACCAACCGCTGAAGGCCGCACGGGCCGCGACAACGGCATCCCGAGCATCCTTGCGGCTTGCCAGGGCGGCATTCGCGAGGAAGGCGCCCTTCTTGGTTGCTACCTCATAGGTGCGGCCACTCTCGCTGCGCGGGAACTTGCCACCGATGTAGAGCTTGTAGGTCTTAGGAACCGTGAGACGGGTCATTTCTTGCCACCTTTCGTGACGGCGGGCGCGGCCCATCCAGCGGATTCTAGGTAAGCGGCCAGTCCGTGACGGCCACCCTCGCGGCCGTAGCCACTCTCCTTGTAGCCACCGAACGGCGACGCAGGATCGAAACGGTTGAACGTGTTGGCCCAGATGACGCCGGCACGCAGCTTGTCAGCAACGGCGAGGATGCGCGAGCCCTTGTCGCTCCAGATGCCTGCAGACAGCCCGTATGGCGTGTTGTTGGCCTTGGCGATGGCTTCGGCCGGGGTGCGGAACGTCATTACGCTCAGTACGGGCCCGAAGACCTCTTCGCGAGCAATGCGGCTCGAGGTCGACACGTTCGTGAAGATCGTTGGTGCGAACCAGAATCCGTTCTCGGGGATCGCGCAGTCGGCGGTCCAGCGCTCGGCACCTTCGGCTTCGCCGACGTTGCTGAGTTCACGGATGCGGTCGAGCTGAGCCTGGGAGTTGATCGCGCCAATGTCGGTGTTCTTGTCGAGCGGGTCACCCATTCGCAATGTCGACAGTCGCGCCTTGAGACGGTCGACGACCTCATCGTGGATGTTCTCCTGAACCAGAAGGCGCGATCCTGCACAGCAGACGTGCCCCTGGTTGAAGAAGATGCCGTTGACGATTCCCTCAATAGCCTGATCGATAGGTGCATCGTCGAAGACAATGTTGGCGTTCTTTCCACCGAGCTCGAGCGTGACCTTCTTGCCGCTGCCCGCGATGGACTTGGCGATCGCGCGGCCAACGCCGGTTGAGCCGGTGAAGGCGACCTTGTTGACATCGGGGTGGTTGACAAGCGCCTGGCCCGTGTCTCCCGCGCCAGTGACGATGTTCACGACACCCTTGGGCAGATCAGCCTGCTGCAAGATCTCGGCGAAGATCATCGCGCTCAACGGTGTGGTCTCAGCCGGCTTGATCACGACAGTGTTTCCTGCCGCGAGCGCCGGAGCGATCTTCCACGCCAGCATGAGCAACGGGAAGTTCCATGGAATCACCTGTGCGGCGACACCGAGCGACTGCGGGTTCGGGCCTAGGCCTGCGTAGTCGAGCTTGTCAGCCCATCCGGCGTAGTAGAAGAACCACGCAGCAACGAGAGGAATATCGACGTCGCGGCTCTCCTTGATGGGCTTACCGTTGTCGAGGCTCTCGGCAACAGCGAGCTCACGAGCGCGCTCCTGCACGAGACGAGCGATGCGGAAGAGGTACTTGCCGCGGTCTGCGCCAGACAGCTTCGACCAGGTGCGGTCGTAGGCCTTGCGGGCGGCCGCAACTGCGGCATCCACGTCAACGTTGTTCGCGTTGGAGATCGAGGCAATCTCTTTCTCGGTTGCCGGTGAGATCGTCGTGAACGCGTCTCCACGCCCGTCAACAAATTCGCCATCGATGAAGAGACCGTAGTGCTTCTTCAGGTGAAGAATCGAAGTCGATTCTGGGGCGGGCGCGTAGTCGAGAAAGCTCGGTGCCGTCACGCTCAGTGCCTTGTTATTTTCAGTCATGGTGTGCCTTAGTCAATCGTGACGTAGTCGGGGCCGGAGTAGTGGCCGGTGGAGAGCTTCTGACGCTGCATGAGAACGTCATTGAGGAGACTGGATGCACCGAAACGGAACAGGTGCGGCTGCAGCCACTCCTCGCCAACAGTTTCAGCGACAGTCACCAGATACTTGATCGCATCTTTAGAACTGCGGATGCCACCGGCCGGCTTCACGCCGATCTTTTCGCCGGTGAGCAGGTGCCAGTCGCGCACAACCTCGAGCATCAGGAGGGTGACGGGCAGCGTTGCTGCCGGCGCGACTTTTCCCGTGGACGTCTTGATGAAGTCTCCCCCGGCAAGAATCGCCAACCACGATGCTTTGCGAACGTTGTCGTAGGTGTTGAGCTCGCCGGTCTCAAGGATCACCTTGAGGTGGGTGTAGGTGCCGTTTTCGCGACGGCACGCCTCTTTTACGGCAACGATCTGGTCGAAGACGACACCGTACTTGCCGGAGAGGAACGCGCCGCGATCAATGACCATGTCGATCTCGTCCGCACCGTTTGCTACCGCTTCTTTGGTATCAGCGATCTTGATCGGAAGCGATGAGCGTCCGCTGGGGAACGCAGTCGCAACAGCGGCAATGTTTATTCCGTTGTCTGCGCCGTTCGACCAGGCAGAGCCTAGTGCTTCTGCCGCGTAAGGAACCATGTCACCGTAGACGCAGACAGCAGCAACCCGTGGGGTACTGACATCCCCCGGATCAGGAAGCATGGCCTTAGCTGCGAGTGAACGCACCTTGCCCGGGGTGTCTGCACCCTCGAGTGTGGTGAGGTCGATGAGCTTGATGATGGTGTCGAGAGCCCACGCCTTTGACGTGGTCTTAATCGAGCGTGTGCCCAATCCTGCGGCGCGCTGCTCAAGCCCGACCGCGTCAACGCCCGAGAGACCCTCAAGGTGAAGCTTGAGAGATTTCTCGGTCAGATCTGCACCGATGAGATTGACCGCGCGCTCAGCAGGAGCGAGCGCGATGGCCGATTCGATTGTCATGTGGTTTCCTCCAGAAGTGCGTGTGCTGTGGCCTCATCGGTAACGATGACGGAACACAACCCACTCGTAACGACGGCGCGCGCGACGTCATGTTTAGCGTCGCCAGCGACGACAAAAATTGCGTGCTCTGCTGCACGAAGGTCACCAAGACCGATGCCTACCGTGCGCTCGTCCAAAGAAGGATCGACGATTGCACCATTGCGATCGATATAGCGCCCGACAACATCGCCGACAGCACCCTTGCTCACGAGCTGTTCAACATCCGCTTCGCTCAGGTACCCGCTGTCTACGTGTACCGAACTCGCACCGGCAACACCGGCGCTATACAGATAGGCGGATGCCGAAGCACCTAATGCACGAACGCTAGCAACGGCGCGGTCGCGTTCAATCGCACGTTTCGTTTCGACCTGCTCAAGAATTGCGGGGATCGGTAGAAGCGTCGCTTGACCGTGCCCCTTCTGGGCGATCGTTACAGCGGTCTGGGCCGCAGTGCCCTGTTTGCTATTGAGGCTCACCCCACCATTGATCTGCACGACCTGCACGCCGACAGTCCACCCTGGGGCAAGCAGTCGGGCAACCTCATCGAGCGTGCGGCCCCAGCTCACGCCGAGAGTGCGCGGAACGGGTCGAACAGCCGCAAGGTAGTCGGCAGCCGCTTGGGCCACGCGAGGACTCACCTCTTCGTCGTCGGCGGGCAGCGGAACAACGACCGCGTCTTTGAGACCGAAGCGGTCTCTGAGCTGGCGTTCGACATCCAATCGCCGGGCGCGAGGGTGCACGATCTCGATGCGAACAATTCCGACTTCGCGGGCGCGCGTAAGAAGTCGGCCCACTTTCCAGCGGGTGATGCCGAGGAGGGCACCAACTTCGTCTTGAGTCTTGTTCTCTTCGTAGTACAGCTCGGCAACGCGCACGGCCAAGAGCTCGGTTGATTCGTCCACTGCTGCCTCCTGTCCTCAACGATAGAGTCATGCGCACCCCGCTGCAACATATGCGGGACTCGTTGCTCAAATGAGCAGCGAGCGCAACTCAATGATGCGCACATGCGCAGCCAACACCCTGAAGCTGAACACCACACGAATGGCAGCACGCGCACCTCCAGCACCCCGCGCACCCAATAAGGTGGATGCCGTGACCACCACCACATCGAATCGTTATGCCCTCGCCATCGACATCGGCGGAACAAAAGTCGAGGCTGCCCTCGTCGACCCGAACGGCGTCGTTCTCGCGACTAGCCGCTTTCGCGCGCCTACCGGGCGCGCTTCGTCGAGCGAACAGCTCGCGGAAAGCGTGCGCACCGTCGTTCGGCAGTCAACCGCAGCGCTGCCGGATGGGGCTGAACTCCTCGGCGCAGGCATCGGCAGCGCCGGGCCGATCTCAGTTTCCCGCGGCGAAGTCTCTCCACTGAATCTGCCCGCGTGGCGCGACTACGGCGTTCGTGCCCTCGTAGAAGAAGAACTCCCGGGTCTCACTGTTGCGCTCCGCGGCGACGGGAACTGCATCGCACTGGCCGAACATTGGATTGGTGCCGCCCGCGGAGTGAAGTACTTCATGGGAATGGTCGTCTCGACCGGTGTCGGCGGAGGACTCATTCTCGACGACCGACTCATCGACGGCCCTACCGGAAACGGCGGCCACTTCGGCCACATCGAAGTCGGCAGCGAAGACACGGTGTGCGGTTGCGGGGGAACTGGCTGCGTCGAGGCAGTTGCGTCGGGCCCCAAGACTGTCGAATGGGCTCAAGCTCACGGCTGGACCGGCACCACAGGTGAGGAACTCGCAGCAGACTATGCAGCAGGCGACCAAGTCGCGGTCAGCGCCGTGCGCCGATCTGCTCGCGCAGTAGGTCACGGAATCGCTTCGGCTACGGCTCTCGTTGACCTCGAACTTGTCGCAATCGGTGGTGGCTTCTCACACGTCACCGCCGACTACATCGACCTCGTCGCCGAAGCGATCACCGATCGCGCACCGTTCCCGTTTATCACCAAGGTTCGAGTCGTGGCATCCGCGCTCTCCAGTGACGGTCCCCTCATCGGCGCTGCGGCCCTCGTGCACCACCCGGAACGGCTCAGCGAGGTCGCACGAGCCTAGTCGGCGAGTTCACCAACGGGGATTCGCAGTTCATCCTCGACGAATCGCGGCCGAGTCAGCCAGGACGCACTGAGGATGCCGAGCAGGCTTGCCGTGAGCAACAGCATGAGTGGCGCAACCCAGCCACCAGAAAGCTCGCGAACCAACGCAACCGCGAATGGACCGAGCGCGCCGACCGTGTAACCAACGCTCTGCACGAAACCACTGAGCGCTGCTGAAGCCTCGTGGCTACGCGTACGCAGGTTGATGAGCACAAGGCTGAGCGGGAACATGATGCTCCCAATGCCGACGAAAATGACCCACAGCCAGGTGAGCGTTGTTGGCGCAAAAGCGAGCCCGAGGAAACCTGCCGCGCCAGCACCCACCCCGCCGAGTATGAGGAGTCCAACGTTGGAGATCCGATTCACCAGAATCGGGCTCACAATGCCCAGCGGGATGCCAATTAGTCCAAAGAGCGACAACATCGCCCCCGCCTCGACAGGAGTCATGTCGGCCGACTCGATCAGGATTTCGGGCAGCCACGCGAAGAACGAGTAGAAGCTCATCGACGAGACAGCGAATGCGAAAGTGATCGCCCAGGCTGTCCTCGAACGAGCCATAGACCACACCGAAATACCGCTCGACGTGGAGAGCAAAGCTGCTTCGCTCGCTGCCGTGCGACGTGCGTGACGCCCCCGCACCGAGAGCACAAGCCAAGGAACAAGGGCAGTGAGCGCCAGCAAAGCCCACACGGCAACAGACACACGCCATCCGGCTACCTCTGCAACGGGGGCCGCAAAGAACGCGGGGATCGCAGCGCCCAGCGAGACGAGCATCACATAGCCGCCAGTAACGGTGCCCAGGCGATCAGGGAAGTACTTCTTGACGGCAGGCGGCAACAGAATGTTTCCGATGCCCATTCCGCCGAGTGCGATGATGCTACCGAGCGCCAGCATCACGTAGTTGTCGCTGACAGCGCGGATGCCCGATCCAAGCACCATCGCAACAGCCGCGATCAGCAAGCTCGCATCGAGACCGCGGGCGCGGGCCAGCGCGGGTGCGCCGATCCCGGCAAAGGCAAAGGCCACCGGCGGCAGCATCCCGAGCACGCCGAGCCCCAGACTCGAGAGCGGAATATCGTTCTCGATGACCCCAAGAATGGGAGAAATTGCGGCAACTGCAGTGCGCACGTTCAGGGCAATAAAAAGGATACCCAGGAGTGCGAGGATGCGCCCTCTCCAGAGAGTGCGCGCGCTGGTCGTCATTCGAACCATTCTACTTCTTGGGCGTCGCTTTTGCGGGGACGCCCAAAATAGTTCTCACGTTCTCTTCGTCGCGGCGCATCTCCTCGACCAGGGAATCAATCGACGAGAACTTCACCATTCCGCGAATGAACTCGACAAACTCGATCTCAACACGTTTTCCATAAATATCGAAATCTTGATCGAGTGCGTGTGCTTCGACCTGTTTCTCGGCCACTCCCTCGAAGGTGGGATTGTTGCCAATCGAGACCGCTGCAGCGAATCGTGTACCGTCGATTACCAACCACGCCGCATACACACCATCCGCGGGAATGAATCCCTCGGGCATCCGCTCAAGATTCGCGGTCGGATAGCCAAGCTCACGACCGCGCTGTTGACCGAGCACGACTATGCCGCGCACGGAATGTAGTGCCGTAAGAATGCGACCAGCCTCAGCTACCTGGCCATCGGCGAGTAAGTCTCGCACGAAGGTCGACGAAATACGACGGCCAGCCTCGAGTTCAATGTCATCAATGACGATGACATCAAAACCGTGCCGCTCGCCGAGAGAACGCAACAACTCAACGTCGCCAGCGCCCCGCGCCCCGAAACGGAAATCTGCCCCAACAAGAATGACCCGAGTCTCCAGCGCCCCCGCCAGCACCGTTGCGACAAAGTCTTCAGCGCTGACTTCGCTCAATGCACGATCAAAAGCCAGAACTAGAGTTGCCTCGATGCCGGTAGACCCCAACCGCTCGAGCTTTTGCTCTGTGCTCACGAGCGGCTGCGGGCAGGCCTCAGGGTTCAACAAACTCATCGGATTGCGATCGAAGGTGACAACGACCGAACGCAAGCCCCGCTCAGCGGCAATCTGCTGCAAACGTTCAAGCACCGCGCGATGGCCACCGTGCACGCCATCAAACTTGCCGATCGTTACGGCGACCGCACCAAAGTCATCCGGCACAGCGTCGATTGATTCGAACAACTCCATGTCAGCGATTCTCCTGAGAATTGCGCACCCGGTGCAGCCAGATGAGGCCAAGAACGGGAAGTACGAGAGGCACAAACAGGTAGCCGGCCCCGAACGACGACCACACAGTGTCTGCAGGGAACAGAACGGCATCGACGAGGCTGAGCGTGCCAATCGTCAGCACGCCGACGAGTTCGAAAATAATCGCAACAGCGGCAGCCCTGAACCAGGCAGCGCCCGAGCGAACGAGAGCTACGGTAGCCACAATGTAGACGAGCCCAGCGAGCGCCGACAAAAGATAGGCAATCGGTGCCTCATCAAACTTGGTCGCGATCTGAAAGAGTGACCGGGCGGTAGCGCCCAACGCCATCACCGCATAGACGGCAATAAGCACACGGCCAAAGCCCGTGGCGGTAGAAGAATCCTTACTAGTCATCGCATCAACTTTAGGCGCTCTGGGCTAGGCCAATTGCACAAACCAGATTTGGCTCATCCGGTAGACCATCACGGCAATTGATAGGCACGCAACACCCAACACAACGCTGCTCCAACGATTACGTTCGATGAGGCCCCACATGACAGCTGCTGGCGGGATCAGGATGGCGGAGACCAGATAAATCCAGAACTCTAGGCCACTGCCGGTAGCGACATTACCGAACGCGGGAGCGATGATCGCCATCACCAGTTGGACTACCAACAGCGCCTCAACGAGCAGGGTGGCGCCCAGAGTGTAGTCATTGGGTTTCACTCCAGCGAAACCAACAATGATTGCCGTCGTGCCAGCAAACACGGCGATGACCACCTGCACCCACACAAACCACTCAACCATCGCTTGGCGCGCCTTCCTCGATAACTGCTGCGGCATCCGCGGGAAAATTCGAGAGGATGCGGGTGCGCCCGTCGACGACTTCGGCGAGACCGATAAGACGGCCGGCGGGGTTCACCACTGCGATCGGGCCTGTGCCAACGGGGCCGAGCGGAATCTGCTGGCCTCGTGAGAGTTCGAACGCCTGCCGGTCACCGATTTCCACGGTTTCGAACAGCGTTCCTGCCACCCGTGCCGGTGCGATGAGGTGAGCCTCAAGATCATCGGCGAGCGTGCTCGCAGTCTCGACGGTGAACGGCCCAACCTTGGTACGCCGCAACACCGTGAGGTGGCCGCCAACGCCCAGCACCTCCCCCACGTCACGCGCAAGGGCTCGGATGTAGGTGCCAGACGTGCAGTCGACACGAACCTTAACGTCGATGAACTCGTCGCGCGCAATCTCCAGTACATCGAAGGCGGACACAGTTACGGCACGTTCCATGAGAATTACCTCTTCACCGGAACGGGCCAGGGTGTACGCGCGTCTGCCATCAACTTTGATCGCACTCACAGAGCTTGGTCGCTGCATGATCGGACCCGTGAACTGAGCAACAGCTGCTGCGATGGCCTCATCGGTGATTGCGGCGAGAGCTGCAGCATCCGCTGGGGTGGAAAGCTCGCCTTCAGCATCGTCCGTGTTCGACGACGCACCCAGCCGAATCGTGGCCGTGTATTGCTTGTCAAGACCAACCAGATAGGTCAGCAGTCGTGTCGCGTTGTTTGCGCCAAGCACGAGGAGGCCAGTCGCCATGGGATCGAGAGTGCCTGCGTGGCCAATCTTGCGAGTGCCGACGGATGCTCGAGCCCGTGCGATAACACCGTGGCTCGTGATTCCCTGTGGTTTGTCAATGAACAGAATCCCGCTTGAGGGGTTGCGCGGTGGCTTAGCCATGACCGTACCTCCCCAACCAGCGGCCCCGAATGGGCAGCGCAACAACATTAGCCAATTCTCTCTCACCGCACGCACGTAGCGACACCGCCGGTTAGCTCCCACTGGAATGCGACGTGGTGCGCTTAGACTTCAGACATGCGAATTGGCATCATTGGGACGGGTGCCGTTGGCGGCGCAATTGCGGCGTTGCTTGCCCGCGCGGGCAACGATGTTGAGGTCACTGCTCGCGGAGCTCACCTTCACACCATCCGCCAGTCCGGCATCTCTCTCACCGGCGCGTGGGGCGAAAGCCAGTCTCGGATGCAGGCCGCAGCAACGCTTACCCGAGTCAACGAGCTGGTGATCGTGGCAACCAAAGCACACGACGCGGATGCGGCACTTCGCGAGAATATCAAGTACCTGCGCAATGTACCGGTCGTCATTTTTCAGAATGGGCTCGACTCACTCGAGACCGCCACACGGGCTTCACCCCGATCAGATGTGATTGGTGGCCTCGCGACTTTCGCATCATCGTTCCTCTCCCCCGGCAAAATCCATGTCACTGCTGCGGGCCCCAGCTACCTCGGCGTCGCTGGTGACAATGATGTTCCTGCCCGATATGCAGCACACATCCTGAACGAGGTTATGCCGACCTTTGCCGTGCCCAACTTTCGCGGCGCACAGTGGACAAAGCTCGTGATCAACCAGGTCAACGCACTGCCCGCGATTACCGGCCGCAGCGTGCAGGCAGTGATCGCACACTCTGAACTCCGCCGAGTGATGACGGCAAGTATGCGAGAGACGGTGCAGGTCGGTCTCGCCGATGGCATCCACTTCGAAACGCTGCAGGGTCTCAACCATCGACGACTGCGTACTTTTGCGCGAACCCCGCTGTGGGTTGGCCAACTGCTACCTCGACTGATGGCCAGCCGTATGGGCCGCACGCCCAACCCCGGTTCGACCCTTCAGAGCATTCGACGAGGCCAACCAAGCGAAGTGGATGCTCTGAACGGCGCCGTCGTACTCGCCGCGGCCGCCAACAACAGCAGCGCCCCGGTGAACGCTCTCATGGTCGAACTTGTTCACGCGGTAGAAGACAGCGGCACGTTCTTTAGCCCCGACGATGTCGCCGCCCGTTACGCGGCTCTGACGAGTGACGACTGAGACCTCGGCCGCTGATCTCGGCACACTCTCCCGGCTGATTCGGGAGTGGTTCGTGGAGCACGGTCGCGATCTTCCTTGGCGCCACGACGGATTTGGTGCTTGGGGCATTCTTGTCAGCGAGATTATGCTTCAGCAAACACCCGTCGCGCGAGTGATTCCGAGACTCGAGCAGTGGCTCGAACGATGGCCGACGCCAGCCGCGCTTGCCTCAGCGGCCCCCGGGGATGCCGTACGCGCTTGGGAACGCCTCGGCTACCCGCGACGCGCACTCAACCTGCATGCCGCCGCCACAGCGATTACAGAGCACCACGACGGCATTGTGCCCGAGGATGTACCAACCCTGTTAGCGCTGCCCGGCATCGGGGACTACACGGCTCGCGCCGTCGCCGCATTTGCGTACGGGCACCGGCATCCGGTGGTCGACACCAATGTGCGGCGAGTGATCGCCCGCGCGGTGCTCGGGCAGGGCGAAGCGGGTCCGCCATCGACTAACCGCGATCTCGCTGCGATGGAAGAACTTCTGCCCGGCGATCTCGCTGCCGCTCGCGCGACGAATGCAGCGGTCATGGAACTGGGCGCACTCGTGTGCACCGCCAGAAACCCGCTGTGCGATGAGTGTCCGATCAAGCAACTCTGCCAGTGGCGCGCAGCAGGCTACCCGGCGTATGAAGGAAAGCGCCAAGCGACCCAGAAACGGTTCGAGGGATCAGATCGCCAAGTCCGCGGCCTCATCCTCGCCGAATTACGCGCGAGCGATGTGCCAGTAACGACAGACGAAATTGCTCAGGTGTGGTCTGATGCCGAGCAGCGCGAACGAGCTCTCAGCGGTCTACTGACCGACGGTCTCGTCGTGCAAGTCGATTCTGCGTACGAGTTGCCCTAGTCGTTTTTGCTTACGTAAACCGCGTCGTCGTCATCTTCGTCGTCGTCGAAGCCTGCTGCTTCTTCTTCGGCAGCAAAGTCACGAGGCTTGACGTAGGGGTCTTCGTCGCCGGCGTAGGTTGCGTTCTGCTTCAACGAACCGATTGTTGCGTCGCGTTGGTGCGCCTCGGTGAGGAGCGAATCGATTAGCGCGGCGTTCTCGGGAATACCGTCTGGGATGAACTCGATCGACGGGGTCAGCCGTGCTGTGAGGTTCTTGCCAACTTCGCGACGGACGAGGCCAGTCGCGGACTTGAGGGCGGCCGCGCTGTCGAAGCGCTCCTCGTCGGTGCCGTAGACAGTGAAGAAGATTGAGGCGTGCTGCAGGTCACCGGTGACGCGAACGTCAGTGATTGTGACGAACCCGAGTCGTGGATCTTTGATGCCACGCTCCAGAGTCTTCGCAACGATTACCTTGATGCGGTCGGCCATTTTCGCCGCGCGAGCTGCGTCAACCATCTTTACTCCTTCTATTACTTTCGCGGCCTCGAGTTTAGCTGAGGCGTTGACGGCGGCCCCGTTCAGGAAGCTTGCGTAGCTCCGCTTCCTGAACGGGGCCGCCGTCATAAGCCAAACGGTTAAACCCGCGGCTTTTCCTTCATTTCAATTGTCTCGATCTCGTCACCGATTTGGATGTCGTTGAACTTACCAAGACCAATTCCCGCTTCGTAGTCGGTACGCACCTCGGTGACGTCGTCCTTGAAGCGACGCAGTGAGTCGATCGCCAAGTTGTCGCCAACGACGACTCCTTCGCGAATAACTCGAGCACGAGCGTTTCGCGTGATCGTTCCCGATCGCACGATGACACCAGCGATGTTTCCGACCTTGGAGGATCGGAAGATCTCGCGGATCTCGGCAAAACCGGACTGAACTTCTTCGAACTCAGGCTTGAGCATGCCCTTGAGCGAGTTCTCGACGTCTTCGAGTGCCGCGTAGATGACCGAGTAGAAACGTACGTCGACACCTTCGCGGGCGGCGCGTTCGCGTGCCTTCGGGTCGGGCCGAACGTTGAATCCGATGATGATCGCGTTGTCGACTGTGGCGAGGTTGATGTCGCTTTCGGTAACAGCACCAACACCGCGGTGGATGATACGCAGCTGTACCGAGTCATCAACATCAATCTTGAGCAGCGACTCTTCGAGGGCTTCAACAGCTCCCGATACGTCACCCTTGATGATGAGGTTGAGCGATTCGACCTTGCCGTCTTCGAGGGCCTTAGTGAAGTCCTCGAGGCTGATGCGCTTGCGGCTACGAGCCAGCTGGGCGTTACGCTCTGCTGCTTCGCGCTTTTCGGCGATCTGACGGGCCATACGGTCATCGTCGGTTACGAGGAACACGTCGCCGGCCTTGGGAACCGAGGTCAATCCAAGTACAGCAACCGGGCGCGACGGCTCGGCCTTGGTGATCGAATCGCCGTTCTCGTCGAACATCGCACGAACGCGACCGTAGGCGGTTCCCGCGACGATGGGGTCTCCGACCGACAGCGTTCCCGACTGGATGAGCACGGTTGCAACAGCACCGCGACCCTTGTCGAGCTTGGCTTCGATCGCGACACCACGAGCATCCTTGTTGGGGTTTGCGCGCAGGTCGAGTCCGGCATCCGCTGTCAGGAGCACAGCATCAAGAAGCTCGGTGATGCCGATCTTGTTGAGCGCCGAGACGTCCATGAACATGGTGTCTCCACCGTATTCTTCAGCCACGAGACCGAATTCGGTGAGCTGCTGGCGAACCTTTGCCGGGTTTGCGCCCTCTTTGTCGATCTTGTTGATTGCGACAACGATCGGAACGTTGGCTGCCTGAGCGTGGTTGAGTGCTTCAACCGTCTGCGGCATGATTCCGTCGTCTGCTGCAACCACGAGAATCGCGACGTCAGTAACCTGCGCACCACGTGCACGCATAGCGGTGAACGCCTCGTGACCCGGGGTGTCAATGAAGGTGATCGGACGCTCGATGCCGTCGTGCTCTTTGACAACCTGGTAAGCACCAATGTGCTGCGTGATGCCGCCGGCTTCGCCAGCAACAACGTTGGCGTTCCGGATCGAGTCAAGCAGCTTGGTCTTTCCGTGGTCGACGTGACCCATGACCGTGACAACGGGAGGACGGATGACGAGTTCGTCATCTGATTCCTCTTCGAGTTCTTGATCGAGGTCCATATCGAAGCCGAGCAGGAGCTCGCGGTCTTCTTCTTCTGGCGAGACCATTTCGATCTTGTAACCGAGCTCATCGCCCAGAATGTTGAAGGTTGCCTCGTCGAGCGACTCTGTCGCGGTTGCCATCTGTCCCAGGTGGAACAGAACGGTAACCAGGTTGCCGGGGCTCGTGTCGATCTTGTCAGCGAAATCGGAGATCGATGCACCGCGACGCAGGCGAAGAACCTCGCTACCATCGCCACGGGGAATGCTTACGCCACCCAGTGAAGGAGCGGCTCTCAGCTCGAACTCTGCCCGTTTCGCCCGCTTCGACTTGCGTGCCTTGCTTTTGCCGCCACCGCGACCGAAGGCACCTGCGGTACCGCCACCGGGGCCGCGACCGCGACCGCCGCCTGGCGGACGGTTAGGACCAAAGTTGTTGCCTGGTGCGCCACCTGGGCGTGCTCCGCCACCAGCGCCACCGGGACGCTGACCGCCACCACCACCGGCACCTGGGCCACCTGGACGCTGACCGAAGCCGCCCGGACGTGCACCCTGACCGGGGCCGCCTGGACGCGGAGCGCCGGGACGTGGCGTTCCGGGGCGAGGCGCACCGGGGCGCGGGGCGCCGGGACGAGGTGCACCGGGACGAGGAATTCCGCTAGCAGCGCTGCCGCCAGCACCAGCACGTTGCGAGCCCTGGTTGGAGGCGTATGGATTGTTACCCGGGCGCGCAGGGCCGCCGCGCTGCATTCCTTGGTTGGAAGCGAAGGGGTTGTTTCCTGGACGGGATGTTCCCGGACGAGGAATCGCCGAAGGGCTCGGCGCAACAGGAGTGTCGCCTGCAGGCTTCGCGCCAGATTCGGTGGATGCCTTCTCGGCAGCCAAAGCCTTTTCTGCGGCTAGAGCTTGAGCCTGACGCTCAGCAACCGTTAGGGGAGCGGGAGCCGCGCCCTCTTCTGGTTCGTGAGCAGGCTCTGACGTTGGCTCGGGTACAGCAGCAGGAGCTTCTTCAGCAACGACTGCAGGGGTTGGAGCACTGGGTGTCGGCGTCTTCGGTTTCGGTGCAGCTTTAGGCGCGGCCTTAGGAGCAGCCTTGGGCTTCTCCGGCTCTGCTGGGGCTTTCGCAGCGTCTGCTTCTAGTGCAGCTTTTAGCCGTCGCGCGACGGGTGGTTCAATGCTTGACGAAGGGCCTTTAACGAATTCGCCCATTTCTTTGAGCTTCGCTAGTGCAGCCTTGCTATCGACGCCTGCTTCGGCGGCGACTTCGTGTACGCGTGGTTTTGCAGCCACTTTTCTCCTGTCTGGGTCTGCTCCCAGACAGGGGCAGACCGCTAATTACGGACGGAACTCATTTCGAGCCGCTCATTAGTTGTCCATAGGTCAATCAGCCTGTTCGTTAGGGGACATCGGTTGATGTCCCGCCTCATATTCAGCTAACACTGAAAGAAGTGTTCCGGTATCTAGCGGTGAATTCACCTTCAAAGCACGCTCAAAAGCTCTGCGTTTGACTGCAGACTCATAACACGTGGATGTGGGGTGGAGCCACGCACCGCGACCCGGAAGTGCGGCCGAATGGTCGGCCACAACCGCACCGTGAGATGCGATAACCCTCAGTAACGAGGATCTACTGCCGCTTGCACGACAGCCAATACACGTTCTTACTGCATCCATGATACCCCTACTCTCCAGTCGCGCACTCCCCCGCGTCTAGTGTCGGCGCGTAAACCGCACTTGCGAGCGGCGCACAACTGCGGTCGACGCTGTCTCACAGGGAGAAGAGCCGGCCGCGGTCGCGCGACTACTCGCCGTCGAGAATCGAGTCTGGTTGGATGTCGATGCGGGCACCGGTTAGCTTGGCTGCTAGGCGCGCATTTTGGCCCTCTTTGCCGATCGCCAGTGAGAGCTGGTAGTCGGGAACTAGGGCACGGACTGCTTTGGTCGCTTCATCGAGGACAAAAGAGCTTGAGACCTTGGCCGGTGAAAGCGCATTCGCGACAAACACGGCAAGATTCTCTGAGTAGTCGACGATGTCGATTTTCTCGTTGTTGAGCTCTGCTGTTACGGCGCGCACACGTTGGCCAAGCTCGCCAATGCACGAACCCTTAGCGTTGACGCCCGGCTCGGTTGCCCGAACGGCCATCTTGGTGCGGTGACCGGCTTCGCGAGCCACCGAAGTGATCTCAACAATGCCGCTAGCGATCTCAGGAACTTCAAGGGCAAAGAGTTTGCGTACGAGCGAAGGATGGGTGCGGCTGACCGTGATCTGAGGACCCTTGTCACCCTTGTTCACGGCAGTGACGTAGACGCGCAGTCGTGAACCGTGCTTATATTCTTCGCTCGGAACCTGCTCCTCGGGAGGCATAATCGCCTCGACGGTGCCCAAGTCAATGTGGATCATCCGAGGGTTGGGGCCCTGCTGGATGACGCCGGCAACAATGTCGCCTTCGCGACCTTTGAATTCGCCGAGAACCTTGTCGTCACCAATGTCGCGAAGACGCTGGTTGATGACCTGCTTCGCTGCGAAAGCTGCGATGCGACCGAAATCGCTTGGGCTGTCTTCAGCCTCACCGACGATTGCGCCTTCGTCGTCGTATTCAGGAACCCACACACTAACGTGGCCGGTCTTGCGATCGAGTACGACGCGAGCCGTCGGCGCAATCTCTGCAGCCTTACCTTCGGGAGCCTCAACGTGCTTGAGATAGGCACTCATGATTGCCTGCTCAATGATTTGCACCAGCTCTTCGAACGGTATCTCTCGCTCGCGCTCCATCATGCGCAGCACGCTCAAGTCGATATCCATTGAGGGCCTCCGATATTCATTTAGGGGTGATAAACCGGAGCCTCACTGGCTCCGAATAGGCTAGTTTAGCCGCCTTATCCGAGCAGCGCCGCACCAACCTCATCGATGTGTGTGCTGGTGCGCTCGTTCGTAACACGATCCCAGACCTCGACCATTCCGTTGGCAGCATCGCGGCCAACAATCACGATCTTTGGCACGCCAAGCAGCTCAGCGTCGCCGAACTTTACGCCAGGCGAGACCTTGACGCGGTCATCGAAGAGCACGTCGAGTCCCGCACTCTCGAGCGAGGCAACCAGGTTCTCTGCGGTGTCGAAAATGACGGGGTCTTTGCCCGCGGCCACGATGTGCACATCAAACGGGCTGATGTTCTTGGGCCACAAGAGACCCTTGCCATCGTTTGTCGTTTCAGCAATTGCAGCCATCAGTCGCGTAACGCCGATGCCGTAAGAGCCCATCGTGACGGTGACGAGCTTGCCGTTCTCGTCGAGAACCTTGAGGCCGAGGACCTCTGCGTATTTGCGACCGAGCTGGAAGACGTGACCAATCTCCATCCCGCGAGCAGTCTCAATGGGTCCACTGCCGTCGGGGGCGGGATCACCCTCGCGCACATCCGAGACTTCGACCGTACCGTCAGCCACGAAATCACGACCGGCCACGAGACCAAGAACATGCTTTTCGTGGATGTTGGCGCCAGTGATCCACTGAGTGCCGTCAACGACACGAGGGTCGAGCACGAAGCGCACACCGGTTGCAGACTTCTCACCGATCACGGCGCCCTCAGGCGACCACGGACCGATGTAGCCCTTCACAAAACCGGGGTTTCCCTCAAGCTTCGCGAGTGCAGCGAAGTCTTCTGCGGTTGCCGCTTCGACCTCTGCTGGCGCAAAGGCAACCTCGGCACGCTTGAGGTCAACATCGCGGTCGCCAGGCAGCCCGACAACGACAAGCTCACGGGTTCCGTCGAGCGATTTAAGCGCAAGAACCACGTTCTTGAGGGTGTCGGCCGCAGCCCACGGGCGATCAGCACGAGGCTGCTGCTCGTTAGCCAGCGCGACAAGCGTGTCGATCGTGGGCGTGTTTGGCGAATCGAAAATCAGCGGCTCAGGTAGGCCTGCAATGGGGAGCGCCTCTGGCGGGGTCGTGCGGTACGCCTCAACGTTCGCGGCATATCCTCCAGCTGAGCGCACAAAGGTGTCTTCGCCGATCGGGGTGGGGTGCAAGAACTCTTCGCTCTTCGAGCCACCCATTGCGCCAGCATCCGCGGCAACTACGACGTACTCCAGGCCCAAGCGAGTGAAGATTCGCTCGTAGGCGTCACGGTGCTGCTGGTACGAAACGTCGAGCCCGGCATCCGTGTAGTCGAAGGAGTAGCTGTCTTTCATCGAGAACTCGCGCCCACGAAGTAGGCCAGCACGCGGGCGTGCCTCGTCGCGGTACTTGTCCTGGATTTGGTAGAGCGACAGCGGCAAGTCCTTGTAGCTCGAGTAGAGGTCTTTTACGAGCAGCGTGAAGACCTCTTCGTGCGTTGGCGCCAATAGGTAGTCAACGTCGCGGCGGTCCTTGAGTCGGAAGATTCCGTCGCCGTATTCGGCCCAGCGACCGGTCAGCTCGTAGGGCTCGCGCGGCAGCAGCGCCGGAAAGTGCACCTCTTGCGCACCGAACGATTCGAGCTCGTCGCGGATGATCGCCTCAATCTTGCGGCGCACCTTGAGCCCGAGGGGCAACCAAGCAAACACCCCTGGTGCTTGACGACGGATGTAGCCGGCGCGCACCAAAAGGCGGTGACTGGCTACCTCGGCATCGACGGGATCTTCGCGGAGCGTGCGGACAAAGAGTTGAGAGAGACGTGTAGACACGCCTCAATGTTAGTGCGGCTACGGGGTGAGCACTTGCGGGCTGCCGATCTCGCCAGCAGGCATCTCCGCAGCGATGCGGTTCGCTTCCTCGATCAGCGTGGCAACGATCTCCGATTCGGGCACAGTCTTGATGACTTCACCCTTGACAAAGATCTGGCCCTTGCCGTTTCCGCTGGCAACACCGAGGTCGGCTTCACGAGCCTCACCCGGTCCGTTGACAACGCAGCCCATGACGGCAACGCGCAGCGGAACGGTCATGCCTTCGAGACCCTCAGTGACGTCGTTGGCGAGCTTGTAAACATCGACTTGCGCGCGACCACAGCTGGGGCACGACACGATTTCGAGCTTGCGCTCGCGAAGGTTGAGCGACTGCAATATCTGCAGTCCAACCTTGACCTCTTGAGCTGGCGGGGCAGAGAGTGACACGCGGATGGTGTCGCCAATGCCCTCGGAGAGCAGGATGCCGAACGCGGTCGCACTCTTGATCGTGCCTTGGAACTCGGGACCAGCCTCGGTGACGCCCAAGTGCAGCGGCCAGTCACCGCGCTCGGCGAGCATCCGGTATGCCTTGACCATCACGATGGGGTCGTTGTGCTTGACAGAAATCTTGAAGTCGTGGAAGTCGTGCTCTTCGAAAAGACTTGCCTCCCAGACAGCGCTCTCCACGAGCGCCTCTGCTGTTGCCTTTCCGTACTTCTGCAGCAGGCTGGGCTCAAGCGAACCAGCGTTAATGCCGATTCGCAGGCTCACACCGGCGTCCTTAGCCGCCTTGGCAATGTCGCCGACCTTGTCGTCGAATTTGCGAATGTTTCCGGGATTTACGCGAACGGCGCCGACTCCGGCATCAATCGCCGAAAAAACATACCGCGGCTGAAAGTGGATGTCGGCAATAACCGGAATCTGGCTCTTCTTCGCGATGATGTGCAAGACATCCGCATCATCTTGGTGGGGAACAGCGACTCGAACAATATCGCAACCCGACGCGGTCAGTTCGGCGATCTGCTGAAGAGTTCCGTCGATGTTCGTAGTCTGCGTTGTCGTCATTGACTGCACGCTGACTTGCGAATCGCTACCAACTCCTACAGAACCGACCTTGATCTGCCGGGTCTTGCGACGGGGAGCGAGGACTTCGGGAACTTTCGGCATTCCAAGATTGATTGCTGGCACGATTCCAGTCTAGAGCCGACTCCTGAACAACACCGGAATGCTAGCTCGCGGCGAAAAGGAAATAGCGAACTACCGAGTGTCGAGATCGACCATAAGGTCGGGCTCGGTTGCCGCCCTCACCGTGGCTTCGTCGACGCCGGGCGCAAGCTCGCGCAAAACGAGCCCATCGGCTGTGATGTCGATCACGGCGAGATCGGTGATGATGCGGTGAACAACGCCACGACCGGTGAGCGGTAGCGAGCACTCGTTCACGATCTTGGGGCTGCCGTCTTTAGCCACATGCTCCATGAGAACGATCACGCGAGCTGCGCCGTGCACCAGATCCATGGCGCCGCCTGGGCCCTTGACCATCTTTCCCGGGATCATCCAGTTGGCAAGATCGCCAGCGACCGAAACCTGCATCGCACCCAAAATTGCCGCGTCAATCTTGCCGCCGCGGATCATGCCGAAGCTCATTGCCGAGTCAAAGAAGGCGGTGCCTGGAAGGGTCGTGACTGTCTCCTTGCCCGCATTGATGAGGTCGGGGTCAACGTTCTCTTCGGTCGGATAGGGCCCGACGCCGAGAATGCCGTTCTCTGACTGCAACACAACGGTGCGACCCTCTGGCACATAGTTCGGCACCAGAGTGGGAAGCCCAATACCGAGATTCACATAGGAGCCATCGGCCAATTCAAGTGCGGCACGCGCCGCCATCTCTTCACGTGTCAAAGCCATTACGCCACCTCTTTCTGCACAGTGCGACGTTCGATTCGTTTCTCGACATCTGAACCCACCTCGATCACCCGCGTGACGTACACGCCGGGCAAGTGCACGGCATCCGGTTCAATCTCGCCGGGTTCGACCAGCTGCTCGACCTGGGCGATGCAGATGCGGCCAGCCATTGCTGCGAGTGGCGAGAAGTTGCGCGCCGACTTAGCGAAAACGAGGTTGCCGTGACGATCACCCTTGAGCGCGTGCACGAGCGAAAAGTCTGTTGTGATCGACTCTTCGAGCACAAACTCTTTCGACGTTCCGTTGACATCAAAGGAGCGAACCTCCTTCGGGGGAGACGCAATCGTAATGCCACCCGAACCGTCGTAGCGACGAGGCAGTCCACCCTCGGCCACTTGCGTGCCCACACCGGTTTGTGTGAAGAACGCAGCGATTCCGGAGCCACCAGCGCGAAGCTTCTCGGCAAGCGTGCCCTGCGGCGTCAGCTCGACCTCAAGCTCTCCCGTCAAAAACTGACGCTCAAACTCTTTGTTCTCGCCAACGTACGATGACGTCATCTTGCGGATGCGATGGGCCGCAAGCAGCACGCCTAAGCCCCAGTCATCGACACCGCAGTTGTTGCTCACGATGCTCAAATCGTCAGAACCCACCTCCAGCAGCGCCTGAATGAGCACCATCGGATTGCCGCAGAGACCGAAGCCCCCGACGGCAAGAGATGCCCCATTCGGAATATCGGTGACAGCTTCAGCCGCCGACCCCACTGTCTTATCGATACTCACACTCGGACCTCCCGCGGTTGATTCTTCAATAGTTCTTCCGTTACCCAGCAATTAAGTCTGCAGGATACTGCGTCACCAGAACTGTGTAGTCAGTGACAAACGGCGCCCCAGGAAACTTCACCTGGCGAAGTTCTGGTCAACGGTTGTCACGCTGTTCCGGAGAATACAACGCGGGCACGTGATTGAAAAGGCCCCGCGACGGGCTAACGAAAACTATCGTCGCAATTTACGCCGGAGCGAGGTACTTTTTATTGACCCACATGATGGGATTTTTTCTGCTGCCGTGGGAGCACTGCTATCTGAACCTGAGGACCGGTTCAGACTTCGGGTTGCCATGGTTGCTCAACCACCCTGTCAACAACGGCACACGAACAGAGGAGTTTGCACAGTGGACAACACCCCCGCACCCAACGATGTAGTAATCCTTTCCGCGACTCGCACCCCACAAGGGAAACTGCGCGGGCAACTGGGCTCGCTCAGTGCCGTACAGCTCGGCGCAGTAGCGCTTAGCGCAGCCATAGAACGCTCCGGCGTTGACGTCGACGACATCGACCAGGTCATCTTCGGCCAGGTGATTCAGGCTGGCGCGGGCCAGAACCCCGCACGACAGACGTCCATCGCGGCAGGCCTCGCCTGGAAGACCCCGGCCGTCACGGTCAACAAAGTCTGCCTTTCTGGACTTGCCGCCGTTGTGGATGCTGCGCGTCTCATCCGTCTCGGCGAAGCCAACGTTGTTGCTGCCGGCGGTCAAGAATCCATGACCAATGCACCGCACATTCTTCCCGGATCACGCATGGGCTGGGCTTACGGCACTGTTTCTGCGCTCGACTCCGCCGCCCATGATGGACTCACGGATGCGTTCGATGCCGAATCGATGGGCGCTAGCACCGAGCGCCACAACGGCCGCCTCAAGATTGGCCGCACCGAACAGGATGAGATTGCTGCCGCCTCGCACCAGCGCGCCGCCGCTGCAATGGAATCCGGCGTGTTCGCCGATGAGATCGCGCCTGTCATGATCCCCCAGCGCAAGGGCGATGACCTCGTACTCGACACCGATGAGGGCGTACGCGCCAGTACGACGGTAGAGACTCTCGCCGGACTACGCCCCGCCTTCGACCCCGCAGGAACAATCACCGCCGGCAACTCATCGCCGCTGAGCGACGGTGCTTCTGCTGTCATCTTGGCTAGTCGCGCTTGGGCTGAAGAACACGGCCACACGTGGCTGGCTGTGCTCGACCGCTCCGGCCACGTCGCCGGCCCCGACAACTCTCTGCACTCGCAGCCGTCACGTGCTATTGCGGCAGCGTTGGAGAACGCGGGCTGGAGTGCGGGCGACCTCGATTTTGCTGAGATCAACGAAGCTTTTGCCGCGGTGAGCCTGCGCTCAACCGCGGAGCTCGGGCTGAGCCACGACATCGTCAACATTCATGGTGGAGCGATTGCCCTCGGACATCCCATTGGCGCCTCAGGCGCTCGACTCGTTGTGCACGCTGCTCACGAGCTCGCACGACGCGGCTCCGGCCGCGCTGCTGTAGCACTGTGTGGTGGCGGCGGACAGGGTGACGCGCTGCTGTTGAGCCGCTAAGGCTTCAGGGATGTGTCACGGCTCAAGCGGCCCGGGCGCATCCCTGTTCGTAACCGGGTTCACACCCATACGTGCAAACGCGAGGGCGCTGCTAGAAGATCGAGATCGGCTTCACGATGTCTGCGTAGACCAATAGCAGGGTCATGGCCCCGAGAAGCACCACAACGACAAGCGTCAACGGGATGATCTTGGCCGTATCGACCGGGCCTGGATCAGGCTTGCCAAACAGCTTGGCGAAGAAACGACGGATACCCTCATAGAGCGCACCCGCGACGTGACCGCCGTCTAGGGGCATCAGTGGCACCAGGTTGAAGACAAACAGCGCCACGTTGAGGGAGCCGATGAGCCCGATCAGCGATGCAACCCGATCAGCGACCGGAGCCGAATCGAGACTCGCAATCTCCCCAGCAATACGACCGACGCCGACCACACCGATCGGACCGGTCGGATCGCGGTCACCAGGGCCGAAGGCGGCAGCGGCAACGTCGACCATGCGCTGGGGAAGGTTTACGATCACGTTGGTAACGGCCACAACGTTCTCACCAACCGCAGGCAGAACCGCGGTCACCGGCTGCTGAACGGTCTCGACGGCTGAGCCGATTCCCAGGAAACCGTACTCTTCGGTCCGGGGGTCGCCATCCGCGTTTTCTGCAATCTGTCCGCGATCGTCGTAAACGTAACGTTCGGTGAGCAGCGGCTCGGTCACAAGCGTGACCTCGGCTCCATCTCGCTCCACGACCACCGACAACTCCGTGCCAGCAGCAGCCCGAATGTACTCGGTAGCTTCAGCCCATGTCTCCACCGGCTCGCCATCCATTGACACCAGTCGGTCACCCGGGAGCATTCCTGCGGCGAAGCCCGGTGCTGCCGGATCAGTGCTCTCACATGTTTGGCGCTCTGCAGTAGCCGGGATCACACACTCAGAGACACTGCTGATCGTCGTAGTGGACTGCGCGACGCCAAAACCCATAAAGAGAATCGCAAACATCACGATTCCGATGAGGAGGTTCATCAACGGACCGCCGAGCATGATGATGACTCGCTTGAACACTGGCAAACTATAGAAAGCCCGCGACTCGTCGACATCAACCAGGGTGTCAGCACTCGCGGTGCGAGCATCCTGAACCAAGGACTGAAAAATACCCGTCGTAGCGGTGCGACCTTTGTCGTTCGCCTTGCCAGGCGGGTACATGCCAGCCATCGCAATGTAGCCGCCGAGTGGAATCGCCTTGACGCCATACTCCGTCTCACCGCGCTTGCGCGAGAACAGAGTCGGTCCGAAACCGATCATGTATTGGCTAACGCGCACGCCAAAGAGCTTTGCCGGCAGTAGGTGACCGATCTCGTGCAGACCGATCGACACAGCAAGGCCGACCACGACAACTAGAATGCCGAGAATATACAAAAGCACGTTTTCCACCCGCTAAGACTAGCCACGAGCGCCGACGCCGACCTGTGCCGGTGCTGTGGAAGCAACAGAACTACCTCACACTGGGGGTTATCTGTGCCTCAACGACGCGTCACTACTACCGAATCTGCTTCGCGGCGGGCCCACGTTTCAGCATCGTGCAGCGCGTCAAGGCTCAACTCTGTCGCCTCATGACTCTGCACAACCTGCTCAACAACATCCAGGATGTCGAGGTAGCCGATGGCGCCCGCGTGGAATGCGAGGACTGCCTGTTCGTTGGCTGCGTTGAACACTGCGGGATAGGTGAGACCGGCAGCGCCGACAGCCTTTGCCATCTCAACGGCCGGGAAAACTTCGCTGTCGAGCGGCTCAAAGTTCCACGTGCTCGCAGTAGTCCAGTCCAGAGGGGCGCCGACACCAGCAACGCGGTGAGGCCAATCCAGCGCGAGAGAAATCGGCAGGCGCATATCGGGTGGGCTCGCCTGGGCGATAGTGGATCCATCCACGAACTCCACCATGGAGTGCACAATCGACTGCGGATGCACCGTGACCGTGATGCGGTCGAACGGCACATCGAACAGTAAGTGCGCCTCAATGACCTCTAGTCCCTTGTTTACGAGGGTTGAGGAATTCGTAGTGATTACGAGACCCATGTCCCAGGTCGGGTGCGCCAGCGCTTCTTGCGGAGTCACCTCGCGCAGCGAATCACGGGTACGACCGCGGAAGGGACCCCCGGATGCTGTCAAGACAAGTCGACGCACCTCAGAATGCTCCCCCGATTTCAGCGCCTGCGCGATCGCAGAATGCTCGGAATCAACGGGAACAATCTGCCCAGGCTTGGCCCGCGACATCACCAAATCGCCGCCGACGATCAGGCTCTCCTTGTTGGCCAAAGCCAGCACTGCACCTGAATCGAGCGCCGCGAGCGTAGGCCCAAGACCCACCGAACCGGTGATGCCGTTGACGACGACATCGGCCGCGACATCCCGAACCAGCTGGGCCGCTTGCTCAGCACCGAACGCGATATGGTCGACGCCGAATCGCGCAGCCTGCTCTTCAACAAGTGCGCGATTCGAGCCCGCGGCCAGCCCGACTACATCGAACCGATCGCGATTCGCGTCGATCACGTCAAGCGCTTGCGTGCCGATTGACCCGGTCGAACCAAGCAGAATTATCTTGCGCATTCCGCAACCTTAGCGACCCCGCACAAATGTGCGCGAATGACGAGCGAGACTAGCCGAGGCCGAGAATATCGACAACAAAAACGATTGTGTCAGTGCCGCTGATTCCCGCACCCTCGCTTCCGGCCTCCCCATAGCCTTCGCTGGGGGGCAGCACTGCGATGATCTGCGAGCCAACCTTTTGGCCCTCAAGCGCAGTTTTGAAACCTGAAACGACCTGTCCGGTGTTGAACGTTGACGGTTCGCCGCGAGCCCAGCTCTCGTCGAAAATTTCTCCTGTAGTCCAGTTCATGCCCACGTAGTGAACAACGACATCTGAGTTCTCTTCAACCGTCGCGCCGTCGCCCTGCTTAAGGACAGCAACCTCGAGTTCTGAGGGCGGATCAGTTGACGGAATAGTGATCGTCGGGCGACCGTCGTCGTCAAGCTCAACCGTTGGTAGCCCATCAACTGCAGGCTGATCTTCGCCATCTGCACGCGGAAGCGCCGGGTCAGCCGGGGCATCAACCGAAATTACGTCAATAACGAAAACGATGTCGTCGTCGGCGGCAACACCAAGCTGCTCACGTGCGGCAGCGTCGGCGAAGGACTCCTCAGGCGGAACTACTCCAACTACACGCGAACCGGCAGTCGAGCACTGGAGCGTCTTGACTAAGCCGGCGGGGAGCAGCTCGACATCAACGGGAAACGGGGCAATGCCAGCCTCGTCGTACGTCGTTGACGTCGAAAGTTCCTCACCCGTGGCACCGCTGTACAGCGTGAAGTACACGTTAGCCTTCGCTCGTTCGACCGCGAGCTGATCGCCGTCACCCTTGATCGCGACCGAACGCTCGGTCTCCGCGACATCAGTCGGGAAGTCAATTTTCACTGTCGGTTTGCTAGCGAAGTCGCCGCTGGTTTCAATAGCATTCGAAGCAGAGCCGGAAGCTGTCTCCGTGCAATCATCCGACCGCCCAGCCGTCGTCGAGTCGGTGGGAGCACATGCGGCAAGAGACACCACAACGCCGAGGGCAAAGATTAACGGAATCGCTTTACGCACAGGAACCTTTCACAGCAACAACAAGAAACAGCAATCCTCCCGCACTGTTGCTGTGTGTAGCGTGTGGAATCGCCGCTCGCCTCGCTATCTGCGAGAGTCAGCGAGTCGTGACAGGCTGCTAGTCCTCAACGATGATGCGTGGCTGGTGAAGAACCGCAAAGTTGACGGATGACGCGATGAAGCACTTCTGACTAGCTTCGGCGTGTGCATCCATGGCATCGTCAACGTTGCCTGCCGAGATCGTCACGACGGGCCGAAGGGTCACCGAGGTGAAATGCCCGCCCCCGTTGTCGGTCTGCTTCATCGTGCCCGAGACCTCGTCGTGGTAGGCAGTAACCACGATTCCCCGACTGACCGCCACATGCAGGTAGCTCAACATGTGGCACTGGCTGAGGGCCGCAATGAGCAGTTCCTCCGGATTCCATCGGTCGGCAGAACCGTGGAAGACGCGAGCGCTTGAGCCATCGATGCTGTGCTTGCCGATGGCAGTTATCTCATTGTGGCGGGAGTACCCGCGGTACTCGCGAGTGCCCTCACCAAGGTTGCCCGACCATTCGAGCCGCACCTCAAAGTTGTGGTCGATATTCATCAGAATCTCCCTCGCCTGCATCCAGCCCAACGCGAACGACCGCAGTACATAGTCGCACTGCCACGCGCGACTCCACCGTAGCGTTCCAGCTTGGGAATGACCGAGTCCCCAGAGTTCGTTCGAGCCATCGCGGCAAAGCGCTGGGATGCAGCTAGCGTGGGATGGTGAATGTAGCTTCTTCGAGCCCAGCCAATGCCCTTACCGTCGACGACACTGCGCAACTGGCCGTGCTCGAGCGGTCAGGAATGATCGAGTCCCGTCACCTTGGCGCAGCAGTCGTGCTTGCCCCAGACGGCAGCGAACTGCGTCGACTCGGCAACCCCGACGCGCTCATCTACCCGCGCTCCACTCTCAAACCGATGCAAGCCGTCACGGTGCTGCGCTCAGGAGTGACACTCACCGACGAACAACTAGTGCTTGCCAGCGCAAGCCACACCGGCAGCCAGCGCCACCAAGATGTCGCAGCATCGACCCTCGCCGCCTACGGTCTTAGTGCTGACGATCTGCGCTGCCCTCCTGACTGGCCGGCAGATTCGGATGCTCGGCGCGCAGCCGACGCTCCTACTCGGCTCGCGATGAACTGTTCAGGCAAACAAGCGAGCTTCCTGGCTGCCTGTGTTGTCAATAGCTGGCCGCTCGAGAGTTACTTGGAGCACGACCATCCGCTGCAAGCTCGAATTCGCGAGACTGTTGTCGACTTCACGGGCACCGAGTTGGCGCACGAGGGAATCGATGGATGCGGCGCTCCAGTCTTCGCCATGAGTCTCACTTCTCTGGCCACCGCCATCCAGCGCGTGGTTACTGCCACCTCCGAAAGCGACCAGTACTCCCACGCCCTCGTCAGCGCGATTAGGGCACACGCGTGGGGGCTCGACATGCCCCAGGTGGCCGAAGCGATGGATGCGCTGGGCATTATCGCCAAGCGGGGTGCCGAGGGCGTTCTCATTGCGGCGGCCCCCGATGGCACCACCGTTACCCTAAAAATTCTTGACGGCTCGATCCGCCCGCTCTTGCCGGTCGGTCTGTCGTTGCTCGCTGACGCGGGCGCAATTGATGCAGATGCTGCTGCCGCAGTGCTTGCCTCGACCACTGAAAAGGTCCTAGGTCGAGGCTTGCCGGTCGGCGAGCTGCGCTATCAACTCGTCTAGGGGCCCTGCGTGTTTGTCGGCGGCCTAGCCCTCGCCGGTGACGCGGCGGAACTCTGCATTGAACGCTTGATCGTCGTTTGAGCTGAGGGTTCGGAAGCTGCTCGCACGTGACATCGCAGCGTCATCCGGGAACGTGAACTGGTTCTTGGCCAAACTCGGATAGTTCTCGATTGCATATTCGAGCGTTCCCTCAACAGGACTCACACACTGAATCCACTGCACAACTTCTGTCGCAACCGCGGGGTCGTAGTAGAAGTTCATGAGCTTCTCGGCGTTAGTTTTCTGCTGAGCTCCTGCAGGGATAACCAACGAGTCGGTAAAGAAGGTTCCCCGTGATTCGGGGAGTAAGAACTTGTACTTCTCGTAACCCGCCTGAGCGTTGAGCACAGCGATATCGCCGGCCCGAGCGAACCCGGCGAGCGCCTCACCCGACCTGAACGTGTCGATGTAATCGCTGCCCATAACGCCAAGAATGTGTCGTGAGGCGAGGTGTGTCTCAAGCACCGCGCTCGCCTTCTTGAACTCTTCGATTCCCCAATTTTCTTCGGAAATATCTACACCGTGGCCGAGCAACAGCATGCCGATCGTGTGTCGCATTTCTGCGAGCACAACTACTTTGCCTTTGAGGTCGTCTCGCCACAATTGCTCAACAGACTCAAGTCCCTGGGGGTATTCCTCGGCGTTCCAGGCTAGGCCAATGAATCCGCTTTGCCACGGCAGCGAATATTCGCGGCCGTGGTCGAAGGCTGGTTGCGCGAGTTCCTTCTTGAGGTTCGCTTTGTTGGGGATGTTCTCTGAATCGAACTTTTGTGCGTAACCGAACCTAATGAGGCGCGCAGCCATCCAGTCGCTGACAACGATGACGTCGGCCCCCGTGGGCTTCCCCAGTGCGAGTTGGTCCTTCATCGTCAAGTAGAAGCCGACATTGTCTTTGACAACGGCGCGGTACTCCACACTGATATCTGACTGCTTCGTGAATTCTTTGAGCGTTGCGGAGTGACCGCTGAGGTCTTCGTCGATGTACGACGGCCAACTTGCCCATACGAGCGAGCTGTCACTTTCAGATATATCAATAGCACTCGAGCCGTCTGGTGCGGCACATGCTGCAAGAGCTAGCGCGGATACGCCAAGCCCTGCTCCCTGCAATAGCCGTCTGCGGCTGAGTTGAGATTGCTTCGCCTGCAGCACTAGCTGCTGGATCGCTGGATCCTGCAGAAGTGGTCTCGTCACAGTTTCTCCTTCGCCCCACCAATTACCCCGATGGTAGTGAGCGCAGTTTGGGTAGTTGTAGCCCCAGTTAGGAGGGGGATTTATGGGCGCGTGGCAACAATTCCATGTTTTGCCATCAGATTCGCGCCATTATTGTGCCCAATTCGGGTACCGCGCAGGTACGCTCTGGTTTATGAGGATTGCTGTTCCCACCGAAGTCAAAAACAACGAGTTCCGTGTCGCGATCACCCCAGCAGGGGTGCACGACCTAGTCGCACATGGACACGAGGTGCTCGTGCAGTCTGGTGCTGGCCTTGGCTCGTCTATTACCGATGAGCAATATGTTGAAGCGGGGGCCACACTTTCTCCGGATGCTGCGAGCACCTGGGCATCAGCCGACGTCTTGTTGAAGGTGAAGGAGCCGGTCGCTTCGGAGTATCAGTACTTCCGGGATGATCTCGTTCTTTTCACGTATTTGCACTTGGCCGCTGAAGAAGAACTCACCCGCGCGTTGCTCGACGCGAAGGTCACGTCGATCGCGTATGAGACTGTTCAGCTTCCTTCGCGTGCGTTGCCGCTGCTGGCTCCGATGAGTGAAGTTGCTGGCCGCTTATCAGCAATTGTGGGAGCCAACGTCATGCTCAAGCCCAACGGGGGGCCGGGGATGCTGGTGCCGGGAGTTCCTGGAACTCACCCTGCGGAGATCGTCGTTCTCGGTGGAGGTGTAGCCGGCACGAGTGCTATTTCTGTCGCTGTGGGTCTCGGAGCCCAGGTGACAGTTCTTGACACCAACATTCAGCGTCTGCGGGAACTGGATGCTCTGTATGCGGGTCGCATCAAGACGATTGCATCGAATGCTTTCGAGATCGAGCGTGCACTTTTGACCGCCGATTTGGTGATTGGTTCTGTTTTGATTCCTGGCGCGAAGGCTCCCAAGCTTGTGAGCAATCAGTTGGTGTCGCAAATGAAGCCGGGCAGCGTTCTGGTTGACATTGCGGTTGATCAGGGCGGCTGTTTTGCAGACTCCCGGCCCACGACACACGCTGATCCCACTTTCTCGGTGCACGGTTCGGTGTTCTACTGCGTGGCGAATATGCCAGGCGCGGTACCTCATACGTCAACGCATGCCTTGACCAACGCCACCATGCCTTACGTGCGTGCCATTGCGAACTTGGGTTGGCGCCCAGCACTTTCTGCTGATTCTGCTTTGGCACTGGGGCTGAACACGTTCGGTGGCACCGCAGTGAATGCGAATGTTGCCTTAGCTCACGGTCTCACGCAGTCACGTCTTGAGGATGCGCTGCGCTAGCTGGTGGCAACCGCACCCTGCCTGCTCCGTCTTCGGTGACTCTCCAGTAGTGGCCTAAGCCTGAAGAAAGCGGGGGCGGCAGCTCGCGCGTGCGCGCGAGTTGACGGTAGTCGCTGAGGTTGCAGCCGTCGAGCAGGGTAGTGGCCTGCGCTCTCAATAGCGTTAGCGCGCCCCAGCGGGATTGCCATTCATCGATTGATCCGATGATGGCTATCGGGCGAGCAGCGTCAGTGATGAGCAGTTCGCGTTCGGAACCCGGCGCCCCATCGAGGGAGCGAACCTGCCAGCCTGCGGCCGTGAACGCGGCTGTGGTTGCTGCCGGGCGGCTGCTGGCGATGGCGAGATTTTCGGCGTGGCTGAGCATTGCGACTGCTGCCGGCCTCGGAAGTGGAGGGTAAGTGTCGCTCAGCGCTATTTGCACTCGTACTCCTTTCCAAAGCCCGCCTCCGGGCGGCAGCGCGGCGTTGAAGTCGGCGGAGGTTCCGCCAGAAAGCACGAACTCTTGTTTGCTCCCAAACCGAAGCCTCAGAGTGTTTGGCATGAGTTGGGCTAGTGATTGCAATGCGGGCGTGATGCGTTGAGCACTCGCGGCTACCCAAATTTTGCGCGCTGGTCCTTCACGCAGTAATCGTACGAGTCGGTCGAGTACGGCGGCACGGTAGTCGTCTTCGAACCGCGAAACGATCGCATCGAGGTCATCGATCACCAACAGCGTTCGAAGCGAGGGGTGCCCGCGTACCCCTGCCTGGTCGAGTTTACTGTGCAAGTCAGCAAGGGTGTCCCAGAATCCTGCGGGTTCGAGTCCCCCAGTTACAACCCGGACGCCTGCCTCTGTGTCTGCGAGAGGCCGCGTGGCGGCCGCTGTGGGGTTGATGATGTTGCTCGATGCGGCTGCTTGTGCGGAGGCTGCAGCGGCGATCGTTGCGATCGCTACGCTCTTTCCGCTGCCGGGGGCGCCCAAGATGAGCACATTGCCGTCACCCGATGGTGACCATTCGGCTACGCCCTGCCTCTGTTCATCTGGCAGGTCTGTGAGCCCAAAGAACACTGTGTCGCCATCAGACCTATTCGGCACACCCCAGACGTCGCTCGGGTGATGCGAGTTCGGTGCACTCTGCTGCTTGACTTCGTCGCGTTTGGAACGCGCGCTGCTGAGTTCCGTGACGGTGGCGAGGGGAACGTGTTCGGAGAGCGGTTGGCACCAGGGCCGTCGGGGGCTATAGGTTGCTGGCCATCGCTCCGCGACGGCCAGCACGTCGCCAGGAGTGGCAAGCGCGAACTGCGCTAGCTCTGCAGAGGACGAGCCATGAGCGACCCACGCGCGACCTTTTGCTCGTGCGGGAAGCTCGGCGGCGCGGTCGCTGCCGATCACCGCGGAACTGTCGGCCGCATTGTTGACGCGCAGTGAGATCCGTAGATCGGCGTTTGCAAGCAGCGCATCTCGCACCACCCCCGAGGGTCGTTGGGTGCACAGGATGAGGTGCACACCGAGTGAGCGACCACGGGCTGCAATGTCGCTGAATAGTGCGTGAAGCTGCGGGTAATCCGCCATCATCGCTGCAAACTCGTCGACGACGATCACCAACCGCGGAACGGCGTCTAGCTCAGAGATGTCTCTCGCGCCTGCCCGCGCGAGTGCGCGTTCCCGGTGCTGTAGTTCTGCACGGAGGCTCGCGAACGCTCGACTGGCTGCTGTCTCATCGAGGTCGGTGATGATTCCGACAGTGTGCGGAAGTTCGGCAAGGTGAGTGAACGCTGAGCCACCCTTGAAATCGACGAGAAGGAACGTGACGTCGTCGGGCGATGATTCGGCAGCCATTGCGAGAACCCACGAGATAAGCAGTTCGCTCTTGCCACTCCCTGTGGTGCCACCAACGACGGCGTGCGGTCCGTTTGCCACGAGATCGACCATGGTTCGACCATTCGCGCCCACTGCAGGCCTGCTCTCAAGCGAGTGGGCGCGCTCGGCCATCGGCTCGGTGACGGGGCCGAGTTGGGCCAGAAGTTCTTGGAATTCGAGCGAGTCGGGCACAGTACCGTCGCTGGTCGCTAAACCATCTCTGGAGGCGATCTCGTGCGCCGCGAGCGCCCACACCAGGGCTTGTTCGCGACCGAGGAATGATGGCTCAAATTCGCGTCGCTGATGCTTGTCAGGATGACCAACAACGGCAACTGCATCGCCGCTGGCACGAATGACGATCCGGTGCCCGCTTGGCGCCTGCTGTTCATTCGTGACGACACTGATCGATACGCTCGGCGTATCGTCTCCCAGCTGCCCCCAGTGCACGCTAGCGCGCTCGTGACCCGTGTTAGCCGCATCCGCCCCACCATCTGAACGCAATACGCGATGGGGAAGATGTGAACCCCACTGTTCTGCGCTGAAGACGCCGCGCAGTCTCACCCAACTTGTCGTCGGAGCGAGAGTGCGAGCCAGCTGTATTGCCAACGCTCGGGCCAACGAGAGCGCAATCAGCTCGTTGCCAAAAATTGCGATGCCGAGTCGAGCATTCACCGCGATGGGGGCACCCTGCAGAGTGGATGCCTGATTGGTAAGTCGCTGATAGTGTTCGTCGATTGTTGAATCCACGCGGTCATGAGACCCTGCCCGGTCGATAACGAGATTGCTGCGCACGCTGCCGTAGCCGAGGTGCACCGGCAGCACATCGTGGGGTTCTCGCATCCATCGAGACGAATCCGTGTGCGCGTCTCGCACCACAACGATTGCCGGCGGTGTGCACTCAGCGAGGTCACCACTTTCGCGCCGGTGGTATGCCTCGATTGCCGAGTGTGTCGTTGACATATCGTGCGAGAAACGTGCGGCTTCGGCTCGCAGTTTCTTGCGTGTAGAAACGCGCGAATCAATATAACTTCCTGTTGCGGCCAGCGGCCCTAACGCCGCAAAAATGAGCGCAAATGTGGATCCTGTGATCAACCAGATCGCCAAAGATGCAACGACCGGCACTATTGCCGCGACGACCGGAAAACGAAACGGCGCGGCTGGCTGCGGCGCCGTCGGCAGGGTGATGTGTGGGTCGTTGGTGCGGGATTCGGTCACAGGCCTACTCCACCAGCAAGTGGCATCCAGAAACCGTGCTCACCGCTAGCGGTGGAAAGACTGCGTGTGCTGACAGCTGTGAGGGAGGCTTCGCCCTGACATTAGCTAGCGCTGAGGCTAGCTAACGATGAAGAACTGCTCGCCAACCTCGACGCGCGTGCCACGCATTACTCGGTAGCGCTTACCTGGCTCGCACCGTTTTGCTTCCCCGCCGGGCTCTCGCACAACAGTCCCGTTGCCTGAGAATCGGTCGCTAATCCAGAACGCACCCGCCATCTGACCAAACTCAAGGTGAGTTTTGGATACGGATTTACTGGGATCCGTAATCGGAACCAGAATGTCGAACTTCTCGGACGGCTCCGGAATCGGATTACGCCCTACGAGTCCTGTGCCCGTCACTATCACGCTGTCACCGGTGCTGAACTGCAGCACAAAACGCGTTCCAGAGACGCTTCGTTCCACGATCCGAGTGTCTTCGATATCTTCATCATCAGAAACAATCGGCAGCTCAACGCGGTGATGAGACATCGGTGGGGGTGCGAGAACCGAGAGATCTGGAGTCGCACCGGCCTCATCGCCAGTTGTCGGCGTGTGCACGTCGTCGGCGACAGCTTCGTCGTCGCTGTCGGTCGGGCAGGGCACAGCGCGGAGTCGCTCGAACTCAGCGACTGTCCCATCGCGATCATCTTGAGCGGCCGGGACCGGATCTGAGGCCTCGATCGAGTCGCTTGCACTGTCCGGAGTGGATGCCGACGCTGCGGTCAAACTCGAGGACTCGGTTTCAGGTTCAGGCTCAGTCGCGGGCTCACCGGCAACCGGAGTCCCAACGGCGTCGTCAGTGCCGCCGATCGCCGTAGCGCTATCCTGCTCGCCGTGTACGTCCGGTTCGGAGCTCTGATCGGGCTCGACGGGCTCAGGGTGCTCGGGGGTTACTGCATCGTCTTCCAGCACGGCGGAGTCTGCCTCGGGCGCTTCTTCGACGGTGCTGGCGCGCACGGTTGGCGTTCCCCACGGGAACGGGTCGAGTACGGGCGCGCTGACCGTGCGGGCGGTTGGCCCAACTCCGTGTTTAACGAACCCACAAGATCCGCAGAAGATATCGGACTCCGAGAGCGACGCATCACACTGCGCGCACACTGCGTCAGTCGACGTCGACACAGCCAAGGGTGCATGCGGAGCTGCATCAACACTCGCAGCAGCATCAGTTGTGTTCAGGGCATCAGCGTGTCTAGTCACGGCACCGCGCGGTTGAGCACCGAAACTTTCGGATACACGTGGCGCAGTTCCGCTCGGGGAAGCCGCCTCCGACTCTGGGTCACCTGCTGCCGTCGCGGGCGCGGGCTGGTCGCTCACACGCTCGGATGCCACAGGCGCGAATGCGGATGCCCTCAGCCTGCCTGCCGTCGTGAAGACCCGCTCGTCCCCGAGCGGGCGAACCGACTTAACCGGGGAACGTTCCTGGATGGGGGCGACCGCTTCGGTCCGGCCGACCTTGCTCAGATCTGGCTCAAATGGAGAGCGCGGGAGAGGCAAAGGCTCAACCAGAGGTTCGGGCTCAACGAGTGCTTCCGACTTGGGTTCCGGTGCGGGCTCGGGTTCCGGCTCGGAGTCGGACTCGGACTCGGACTCGGCTTCCGGCTCACGTTCGGATGGATCCCCCGCATCATCGTCGACCTCGGATGGGTCTTCAGCTTCCGTCGCGGTCGCCGCAGTATCCGCAAGAGCATGCTCGGCGGTTGTTGGCTCGTCCGCTGACGCAGCGCCTGAATTGGGCCAGGCAATCTCTTGAGGATTTGGCGCAGGAAGGTCGCGCCAACCTTCGTCCGTCACCGTGTTAGCTTCTCTGCGCACAGGCTGTTCCATGGCGGGTGCGTCAAGAGTAAGAGCCGCGGGGTTGGCTACCTCGTCATAGGGGCCGTCTTCGTCAAACGGCAAGACTTCATCGTACCGGCCGTCCTCGTCGTACGGGACGGTCTCCGTCTCCTCGCGAGTGCTGCTGGGGAAATCGCCGACGTCGTGGGCCCACAATTCATCAGCGCGCACCGAGTCCGATAACCCTACCGATGACTTTGCCGGTTCCACTGACTCTGCGGACTCCGCCACCCGAACCGACGGGCCGGTATCGCTGGCAGCTTGCGAAAGAACTAGCGGCTCGCCCAGCTGCAAAGCAGTCGGGGCGGATGCTGCGTGCACGGGCTCAGAGCTGTAACGAGCGTCGACGCCAGACACCGATGATTCGTGCGTTGCATCGAGAGCATCAGCGTCGATAGCGGTCGACACCTCGTCAGCACTGGACACAAGCCCATCATGCGCAGGAGGCGCTGCCGTCGCAGTGGGAATGACGTCAGCTGATGAGGTCAGAGTCGGGCTAGCTGCCTCGGTCGCCTGGGTGGTTTCGACAGCCTGGGTGGCTTCGGTGGGCTCGCTAGTTTCGGTCGGGCGACGGCGTCGCGCCTCCAGTAGAGCCGCAACCTGAGCCTTCTTTTCAGCGCGTTTTGACCGCGCAAACTGCGACCTGTTTGGGGCTGCGTTAGCATTCCGGCGGGCGCGTCGGGACATCGCTCGCCGCCCACACTCGGCACAGTAGACAGCATCGGCGGGCAGTTGCGTCGCGCAGAAAGAACAAATCACGGGTAGTCCTCTATCGCTTAAACAGACTTGAGACACTATAACCGCCGAGCGAGCGTAGTGATATTTTGGTTGTGAACCGCGCCCAACGCGTCAGTCCAGTGTGGAGCTGATTTTCGAGATCGGTAACGTTCGTCCAGAACGCATCTACCTCGTCTGACTTCGGATCAGCTCCGGAGAAAATTGCGCGGTCAGCGTGCACCGCAAGATCATGTGCCGCGGGTGCTTGCACAACCGCAGCGACTTCCGTTCGGGTTCCTGACGGTGGTGGCGAGTAGCCATGGTCAAGTAGTGAGTCTTCAAATTCTTGCCAGCCACCACTGATCTGCTCCACTGTGGAGTCGGCCCGTCGACGCAAGAGTCGTCGCCGCACTTTCGCTACGATGATCAACAAGAATGGTGCCGCAAGCACTATAAGCACGAGCAGGCTCCAACCGACGGCTCGCAGAACAGCGAGCACCGCCTGCAGGAAGGGGTCGAGGTCAGGCTGGAGGGCCTGCTCGCTATCCGGATTCGATTGCCGGTTGAGAGTGTCGGACTCAATCTCAGGAGGTTGCACGACCGTTTGTGGGCGCGCAACCTGTGCGGTGTCGTCGGGATCCTCATCCGGGATTTCGCGCAGCGGCGGGTTCGGGTCAAGAGCGACCCAGCCGTATTTTGCCGTATTGACTTCGATCCATGCGCTGACGTCATTGCCACGAATCTGCTGGTCAGAGGTAACAAATCCGAGCACGACTCGGCTGGGAAAACCAAGCCCGTTTGCCATGATGGATGCCGCAACCGCGTACTGCTCTCCATCGCCAATCATGCGTGGCTCCGTGAACAGCTCGGCCACACGATCCGCTGCGTGTCCGGATCTGCTTGCTGGTTCATCCACACCCACACCATGACTCACGTAGCCGTCGGCGGCGAGCCCAGCGAGCATTGCGGCAAGACGCTCCCCCGGTACCGTTATGCCGCGCACATATTGGTCTAACTTTTCGGTGAGTTCATCGGGCGACACACCGATGGGAGGCACCTCTGCGGTGCCGGGGGTGAGTGTCGAGATTTCTTCGGCGCTGGGCTGGACAGGAATTACGCCCTCGAAGGTGTAGCTATCGCCATTCCTGAGGCCATCTATCACGGCAGCGGTGCCTGAAACCTTGTTGTAGTAGAGAGAATCACGAAGCTCAGAGGCTCGCGCACCATCGAAATCGATCTCTTCGAATAGCCCGACTGTTGGCACCCAGACTTCCGAGTAGTCTGCGATCGTGATCGTCATTGCGACTGAAGTGCCGTCGACATCCGACTGGTCAAAGCGGGACGGAACGCGAGCAAATGATCCGGATGCACTGGTAACCCGACCGCTGCCTACTGCGTAAACGACGCCGTCGTAGCTATCAAGAGTTGCAAGCCTGACGTGGGTGCCCAGTGGAATGCCGGAGACTTCGAACAGCACCGAATTCGCTGTGCTTGGCTGCCAGTAGCGCCTAAACCCAGAGAGCGGGCTCACATAATCGCGCGGATCAAAGGGCTCAACAATGGCGGTGCGCAAAACTGAGCGGTCATTCTTCGGCGGCAGTGCGCTCGCGACGCCTACTGCAACGCTTGCAGCTATCACCAAGATGACAATCGCACTAATCACTGTGCGCGCCCCAGCAAAACCGAACTCTCGTTTGCGTCTGGCGACACCATCCGTATCCATTGCCGCCTCGAGAGCGTTGACAGTGTCACGTCGGCGTCGCCACCGAAACCACACCAGAGTGAGCGCAACAACAACCAACAGCGCAATCGCTAGGGTTATTGGCCGGTCAGGGTAGGTGGGCCCAAACGCCACTGCCGCCAGGAACACAACGACCGGCGGAATCACCGATAATTCAGGAACCCTCGTGCGAAATGCGGTGCCGAGAGAGATAATCGTCGCAGTCAGGACCAGAACTAGGGCGGGCACGAGCAACGCCTGATAACTGCCCACCGGTAGCGAAATCGTGAGAAGTTGCTTCCAACCGAGAGCGATGCCGAACACCAGATCGATAAATCCCGTCACTGTGGGCAGCACCGAGTACTGAGTCTCGGACGGCACCGCAATCGGCACTCCGATTACAAGAAAAACAAGGAACGTGGCCAGCGCAGTCGTAACAAACGACCACTTTCTCCACAGTGAAACTATCGCTACGAGAGAACCAGCAATCATGCTCACCGCAATGAGGGTGATCAGCGCGGAGCTGCGATAGATCGGCCAGAGTGCTGCCGATGCAAGCGCGATTGCCAGCCAGAGAAGTGCTCCGGTAACAACGACAAATGAACGCGAGACTGTGCGAGTCATACTGCCGCCGATCGCGCGAGCGCCCGCTTGAGATCCTCAAGGTAGCCAATCGTCAGCACGCTCAATCCGGCAACACGGCGCAACCCAGGAACCGTTTCTTGGTCGCACACAATCGCGACAACTTCCACGTTTGCAGCAAACTTCGTCGACGCGGCACGCAGCTGCTGCGAGGTAACCGGAGAACCGCATATAAGGAATGCGACAGACACCTCATTTGTCTGCTCGGAGGTGACGCGCGCAACATCCACAAGTCGCAGCGCCGTTTCAGCACTCTGCACCCGCGTGAGGTCATCGAGCAGTCGCGTGCCTGTCAGCGTCGACAACGCGCGCACGGCAAAAATTTTGCGCTTAGCAAACTGCGGGGTTTGCTCGCTCGCGACGATGGTCACGGTGCGGGCATCACGAATAGCTTGGGCGCCAAGAGATCCCGCAACGCTCACGGCCATCTCGAACTCGTATTCGCTCGCGTAGTCGGCGGTTGCCAAACTCAGCGCGATCACGAGGTGGCTGCGCCGAGTTTCTTCGAACTGGCGCACCATGTACCGGCCGGTTCGGGCGGTAGTTTTCCAGTGGATGTTGCGCCGTTCGTCCCCCGGGAGATACTCGCGCAGGGCGTGAAAAGAGATGTCGTTGTTGGCGAGATCCTTTGTCGGGTTTCCCTCAAGGTCTCGAATAAGTCCGGTGCTGACACTCGGGATGCTGATGGTGCGCGGGTGAACAAAAACTTCTGTGGACTCAGTCCACACAAGTTCGCGACGCACGAGCCCCACCGGGTCAGCACGCACAGTGCGCACAGGGCCAACAGAAATGACCCCGCGGCGATGTGTCGGGATGGGAAATTCATGGGCTGCAGAACCGCCCCGCCGAATGCTCGGAAGCACCGCCTCGGCAAAGGTCTCTGCAATTGGTATTTCGGCGACGACTCCAAGACTGCGGCGTTTGCCGGAGTTGATTCCACGTACCTCGCCACTGGTTGCTTCACCGACGACTACACGCTGGCGATCCACGTGAAGACTGATCGCTAGCGGACTGCGACCGAAGAGAAAAATTGCTGCCATGAGCGCGACTGCGATACAGGCATAGCCGACGACAATGAGCTCCATCCAGGCAATCGCATAGCCGGCGATCAGAGTTGTCGGAATCAGCGCGAGAACGATCCAGCCCAGCGGTGTCATAACGGACGTGATGCGCTCTGCGTAGCGAGCAACGGTACTGCGTGCGAGCCCCACAAAGCGCACGACGCTAACGATCAGGTCGGCAAGAAATCCGGTACGGTAGCCAACAATTCGGGTGCGAGCGTTATCGAGGCCGCGGATGCTTGTCGGAAAGCCGGCCTCTGAGCGCGCTCGTTCGCCGCTCGGATCCTGGCGCTCCGGTGCGGGTTGTCGAGGCGGCTCTCGTTTAGCCGGGCGCTCGAGAAACGAACTCACACGGCTTGCCGTTCTGTGGGCGGAGGATTCTCAATCAGAATCTGGGCGATCACACTCGACGCGGTTACCCCTTCGAACTCAGCCTCGGCATCGATCACGAGGCGGTGTGCAAGAACAGGCTCAGCGAGCGCCTTGACGTCGTCGGGCACAACATAGTGTCGACCGTTGGATGCTGCCAGAGTCTTGGCTGCACGCATGAGGGCCAAGGCTCCACGAACACTCACTCCCAGCCGAACTTCAGTAGCACTTCGAGTTGCTTCGACCAATCGGCTGACATAGTCACTGATCGTGGGGTCCACGTGCACGGTGCGCGCGAGCTGGGCCATTTCTACAACGAGCTCTGCGCTGACCACTGGGTCGATCTTCACCGAGTGCGCCGCTACTCCTGCACCATCAAGAATGCGCAGTGTGGATGCACGATCCGGGTAGCCGATGGATGCCTTCATGAGAAAGCGATCCAACTGCGCTTCGGGCAGACGGTAGGTTCCGGCTTGCTCGATCGGGTTTTGGGTGGCGATCACTATGAAGGGCGCGCCAACAGGGTGGGAGATGCCGTCGACAGTAACTTGCCCTTCTTCCATTACTTCAAGCAGCGCGGCCTGAGTTTTGGGGCTTGCGCGGTTGATCTCATCGGCAAGCACAATGTTGGCAAAAATCGGTCCGGGGTGAAATTCGAACTCGTTGTCGCGCTGGTCGAAGATGCTTACACCAGTGATGTCGCCCGGCAGCAGGTCGGGCGTGAACTGGATGCGGTTCGTCGTTCCTGAGACGCTTTGCGCGATCGCGCGAGCGAACGAAGTCTTGCCCGTTCCCGGGTAGTCCTCGAGCAGCAGGTGGCCTTCGCTCAGCAGCGCGGTGAAGCCCAGGCGCACCACGAAGGTTTTACCGAGCAGTATTTGCTCGACGTTGGTCACGAGCCTGTTGAAGCTTTCCGCGAACCATGCGGCTTCATCGGGAGTCATGGTCATAGCGCACCTCTAGTCATAATCGAATCCGTTATACGTTCGGTCATAGGTTTGGCCGCCGTTGGCGATGACGCGTACTACGAGTGTCGGGTTCGCCTTTAGAGCAACGTCAGCGTGGCAGCTGCCGCCTGGCGTGCTGGGGTCGGCTGTCTGCCAGGGTCCCAGAGTCGCACCGCCGCAGCGGTAGTGCACTGCCTCGTAGGTTCCTGCTGGCCAGTCGAGCCACTCGAAGGTTCCGCTCTCGTTGAGGACGTCGCCGTCTGAAGTGAAGGCGAGGCTCGCAACCGAGGGGTTCACTGGAACGCCGAGTGGGAACGGCACTGACCAATCGGGCTGGCAGATGGGGGCAGATCCGTAGCTCCGGCACGCACGCACTTCGACTGAAATGTACTTTCCATACTGTTGGCCACCATCGGCGGTCAAGAAGGAACCAAGCGCAACGGGACCGAAGATCGTTCCGGGAACGCTGCCTCCGCTTAACCGGTAGTAGAGCGTGTAGTCGCTAGTAAGTCGGTCGCTGCCCATCCTTCCGCCGTTGACAGTGAAGTCGAACCGGTTGCCATTGGGCACGGGGCCCGCCGTATTGAGCGCGGTCACGACGGCGGGCGGGGTATGCGCGATGACGGTGGGCGATGCGGTGCAGCCCTGGCCGTTGTTTGCGAACACGAGCATTGAGTATGTGCGGTTCGGTGACAGCCCATTAAACGTCGTGGATGTCCCGCTTCCGACCGCGGAGAGTGCTGCACCATGACTGGTGATCGAGCCGTTCGCGGCACAGGTTGGTGCGGTACCGGTGTAAGCCGCGGCGGTGTAAGCAGTGACGGGTCGGCCGTTTTCGGTGAACGCTCCCGCCCAGGTAAGAGTGACCGTGCTGTCGTTGACGGCACTCGCCACTGGCGCGGCAAGCGCAATCGGCGGGCCAGCGGGGATTGCACTGCGGGGCTCGCTGGTGTTCCAGACAGATAGCGCGGTGTAGGCCGCGTTGCGGGGGCTCACCGTGTAGGTGATTGCCACACCGTTGTCGAGCACCCACGTGGATAGGGTGTCCCAGGTGCAGCTGGAACCGTCGCACGGAGTTAGACCAAGCGAGGTCTCGAATCCACCAACAACAACGCGATAGCGGTCGACCGGAGAACCACCAGATGGTGTTGGAACAGCATTCCATGTCAGTCGCAGACCGTGGTCGAGAGGAGTTGCGCTTAGTGCGGTCGGGGCAACAGGGATGATGTCTGACCAGACCGAGTCTGCCAGCGTTACGGGGTCAGATTCCCCGATCGCGTTGACGGCAACAACCGTCACCTTAACCGCGTTTGCTGGGCCGTTTCCTGTTGTAGCGAGCGCACACGTTGTGCCTGCACACTCAGTCGTGTTGCCGACGGCAGCGCCCGTCTTTGTGGTTACTTGATACGACGTAATTGCAGAGTTGTTGGCTGGCCCCGCGTTCCAGCGCATCATGATCGTTTTGTCGCCAAAGCCGCTTGGTCCGAGATTGGAAACCGGATCGGGTCGGTCCTGAACCGAGACGAGGACCGTGCCCCACACATAGCGAGTTGCATCATTAGTGGCGTCAGCGACCCGATACTGAAGGTTCACGTCGCCGGGCACCGCTTCCGCGGAAACGGTGACGGTCAGCGTGCTGTTGTCGCTGCTCGGCACGATCGAGAGCCCGGCGGGGATTGCTCCTCCACCGAGTCCGCGAATGTCGATCACGCGCAACGGTGCGCCAGGGAAAGGATTAGTTGATGCGTCGTTTGCGAGCACATCAACGACAGTTATCTGCCCGCGCTTGGCGATCGCGAGATCGGCGGCAGGGCTGGCAAGCGGCCGTGTCGAGGGAACCACGTTCAGTTCGATTCGTCCCGACTTGCCCTCAGAGAGATCATCTCGAACGCCGAGCGAAATCGAGGTTCGCGCTCCCTTGAACGCACTGTTGTTGGCACGAAGAGTCAACACCGGGCCGTCGAGTGAGTACGTGAAGCCTCCAGGCAAGGGGCTCAGCACTGAATAAGCGAGCTCGTCGAGATCATCAGGGTACGGATAGTTGGTCAGCTTAAGGAGATCAATCTCCTTCTCTTGGCCCGGCTCAAAGTCAATGACCGCGCCACCGAATACAGGGGCTTGGTTGTCACGAGGAAGTACATCAATCGGCAGCACGAGAATTGCTGTTCGACCTTGGGGATCCGTCGCCGAAGCACCATCAGTGACCTCAAACGAGATGGATGCTGGCCCGAAGTACTTTTCGGCCGAGGTATACACCAGAGTGTCTTCGTCGCGCACGAGGTCAGAGCCATCACTGTGGGTGGCCAGCACTGTGCTGGAGTCGGTGAGCCGAACCGGCTTTTCTCCGACCGCAATGATGTAGTCGTTGAGATCGATAACAAGAGTGCTCTCGCTATTGACGCTCAATTTCTGGGCGCGACGATCGATTTGTGGCAAAGCGTCGTTGTAGCCGGGCACTTTAATGAAGGCATAGCTGAATGCGGTGGGATCGACCGGATTAGTGACACGGAATGGGATGATCTGGCCCGCATCCTCGACCGAGACCTCTATCTTCTTGTCAGAGGTTACTCGCGCGACATCGCCGAACCCCGAATAGATCGCAAGCGAGAGTGTGCGCGGGTCGCCATCCGCAAAGAAAACATCACCAAGGACATCGACAGTTACGCGGTTGCGGTCAAGCACATCAGACAGCGTGAGCACACTATCCGTCGCGACCGGGTAGGCGGGCTTCGCCTCGGGATCGACTGTTACGCGGATGAAGTTCTGGCTCGAACCACCCGTTTCGTTTTCAATCACGTAAATGATTCCGTAGTCACCGGGGGCAGCCGGCGGAGTCACCTTGACAACATCACCGTCGATCTCGGCGATAGTGATGGGATCGTTCGGCTCAACCGACACGACTGACAGTGGGCTTCCGTCAGGGTCAGAGTCATTGGCGAGCACCTGAACCGACACGGTAATGCCCGGCTTCACCGTGACCTCGTCAATGATCGCAACCGGATTTCGGGCACCATCGATTCGAGGGCTGATGCCGATATTGATTTTACCGTTCGCTCGCGCACCCAAAGAATCGATCAGCGTGTAGCTAAAGGTGTCTGTTCCGGCCGAGTACTCTCCGGCCTGATAGACGAAGGTGTTGGAGTCAACTTCAATGACCGCACCCTTGCTGGGGTTAGTTGCTTGCCCAAGCAGTTGCACCGAGTCACCATCGGGGTCTGCTGATGTCAACGGGATCTGCACTCGAACGGTGTCCCCCGCGAGCACACGAGCAGTAACCGTTGGCGGCACCGGCGGGTTATTGCTTGCTGGGTCGAGTTCACGCACCGCGATACGCACGATCGCAGTTGCTGACTGACCGTCGGGGCCGGCAACTTGATACGCCGCAGTGAAGTTTCCGGTGCGGTCTGGCGCTAGGTAGCGCAGCACCTCGCCTGAGGCGAATAACAGGCCAGAGTCATCGGGCAAATCCTGAGCCAGCTTGGGCACAAGCGTCAACTCAAGCCCATCGGGGTGCTCGTCGTTGTGAAGCACCCGGATGTCGACTGCTTGGCCCACGCGAACCGTCACCGAATCATCGTTGGCGATGGGCGCTTGCAGCCGGGACGGCGCCGGAATTTCGACGACCGTAATCACGCCAACCGCATCCGCAAGCCCATTGCTGATGCGGTAGTTGAAGCTCACGGGCCCATCGTCGAGCGGAGCTTCGAGACTCACGCGAACGAGTCGCTGTTCCAAGATTTCGGCGCGCACACCAGAACTAGAGGGGAGGTTCATGATTTCGGTGACGAGCAGGACTCCACCGGCCGGGTCTACGTCAGTTCCGGCGACATCGATTCGTTCGTTCTGAAGCGTCTTTACAAAGATCGTTTTAGGCACCGTAATCGGTGACGTGTTCGCGTCTGGTGGTGCAACGACGTCGATGCGCACGAGTGCCGTGAAGGTCAGGTTGCCATCCGTGACAACGTATTCGAGATTGTGGCTGCGAGTCTCATTACTCTCAAAGCGGAAGGTTCCGGTCTCATAACTGGGCAAGACTTGCGCGCCAGTCTTCGCAGGAACGCTGTTGAGGCGAATGTTGCCATTGCCACCCCGAACATGGGCGAGCGGCGAGACAGTGACTTCTTTGCCCGCATAGGCGAGCACAACGAAGGGATCGGCCTCGATCGGAACCTCCCCTGGCGGTTTGACTGAAACCGAGATGCTCCCCGAACTTTCGGCGTCGCCATCAGAGACCACCAGCGTGACAATTTTGAGTTCGCCACCCGCGCCAGAATCGGAGAACACGACGTCGCCGCCCGGCTTATAGCTCACGGCGTCTGGCACGGCTACTGAGGCGCTTGTCAGATAGAACGGATCACCGTCGGGGTCAACCCAGTCGCCGAGAATCTGTTCAGTAACGCGGCCACTTGTTTGCACAGTGAACTTCGTGGCACGCACCTGCTGTGGTGGAGAGTTTTCAGAATCCGCGCGAATCTCTACGACCACGTTTGCGGTGGCGGTGCCTCCACGACCATCGCTGACTGTGTAGCCAAAACTAATTTGACCACTTGCTCCCGGTTCGAGCGTGAGCTGAATCTGTTGACGTTCGTTAATGCGGTCAATGCGGCCGATACCGGCACTAATAGTTGGCAACGCTTCGACGACAAGAACGTCACCGTTCGCGTCGTAGTCATTCAACAGAACGGGAAGAACCGTTGCGCGCCCTGGCCTGGCCCCGAAGACGTCATCGACTGCAACGGGCGGCTGCTGCACTTTGTCGACCTCAGGCTCAAGGTCGAGAAGGTTTTGTTCGACTTCAGGTTCTTCCTCATCAGTAGTGATGAGTTGGTTCCAGTTGTTGATCAATTCGCCGTTGCTCTGTACTGCCCAGGTGCGGCCAGTGAGCCGGTCGTTGAGCACCGCACGCGTACCGTTGGCGGAATACGAAAGCTGCGCATTGGCCTCCATCTCAGCCAATTGCAGCATCACACCATCGCCAGCATCAGTAGGACAGCGTCGCCAGTTCTCGCCACTTGTCCACGCGGCAAATTCGCAATCGCCGATCCGAAGCGGAGCCGCTGCCAATCCCGACTGGCCGGTGGACAAACCCACCGCTGCCGCACCGCTCAGCGGAACGCTCAACACGCCATCGCTATAGCTGACGAGCACACGCTCTCCCCCAGCGGACGGGAGTTGGAGCACTGGGCCATTGCCGCCGTCGATAAGGCCGGTGAGGTCAACAGTTCTGCCGTCCATGTACAGCAGTTGAGCATCCGCATCGAGGATCGCCCACTGGCCTGCTGCCGACGTGATGCTGAGTTCGGCCGTGGTGTCGAGATCGAGGGTGACGCTTGACTCGGCAGTGTCAGAGAGCGCCGCGTTTACCCGGAAAAGCTGACTCGTCGATGGGGAGAACGCGAATAACAGTCCGTTCTCGTCGACGCTCACAATGGCGTCGGCGCCGAGACTCAGCGACGCGGCCGACTCGGCATCAAAGTTAAGAAAATCGTCGTACGAGCGGATCCAAACCTCGCCCGTGCCGTGTTCGAGCACAACAACGTTGTCGGCCGCAAAGTAAACCTCAGGTTGGTTGGGCGGCAGCGCGACGCTCTCCGCGACCTCCGACAGCGCGGGGTCGACAACATCGATCACGCTCTCTAAACGATCGAACAGCAAGACATTCTCGCCGTGCTGAACAACTTCGAGGTCAGCACTTTGAGCGCTCACCACAGAGTTAATTTCGAGCACTTCCGTGCTTGCACGGCCAATTGCCTGCTGTTGGTTGTTCGCAACCCACACTGCGCCGTCTGCAAGATCAACGCGCTGAGCCGTGTACCCCGTCGACACAACTGCGACCGTCACTATCAGTGCGACGATCGCCGAGATACTCACCGCGCCAACAACAGTCGAACGACGCGCCCCACGCCACCCCTTAGCCACAGCCACGACCAGAGTTACCTATCGTCATGGCAGCACCGCACACTTCTGAGCGCTCGATGGTCCCGATTTGCCGTCGCGCGTGACCGTCACCGAAATGCACACGTTCTCGCCTGATTCCGCGTCGACCACGAAATTGGGTTCACGTTGCTGCACCGGCGGTTGCCCATCAGTCGTGGTGATCTGGTACGAATCTGCCGCTTCGAGTCCCGGGTCGGCCCACGAGAATTCCACGACATCGCTAGACACCGTGGCCCCAATGTCGCTAACCGTGGGGATTCCGCTTGACCGTGATTGCAATTGCGCGAAAGTCACCGTCGCTCCTAGAACCACAATGAGGGCGGCGAGCACTACACCCACCCAGGCGACTACCTGCATACTGTTGCCACGACGAAGCGGGTTCGAGCCCGTCTTTTGCCGTGCCGCCTTGCCTTCGACAGCCTCGCTATCGAAGGAGCCAAAGCTGTCGTCGATCGCGGCCGAACGACGACGCTTGCGCCGTTGGGCGGATGAAACTGGCAACGCTTGGCCTGGTCGCACACGCGTACGATCTTCGAGTTCTGCAACCGTGGCGAGAGCCCAATCATCCATCGCAACTTCAATGGGAGTTTGCGATAGACCGAGCTCAGATTCCACGGCCTGAAGTTCGTGCACCAACTCCAAGACGCTGCCCTGACGCGATTCCGGCTTGCGCGACATCGCGCGCGTCAGCGCACGATCCAAGCTTTCCGGCACATCACCACGGCCCGTGGAGCGAGGCTTCGCGCGGTTGATTCGTGAAATCAGGTCAGTTGATTTGTTCGACTCTCCCGGCACCTCAAACGGTGATCGGCCGGCTAGGAGCGAATACACGGTCGCGGCATACGACCACAGTTCGGATTCGATCGTGCCCGCGGTCTCATCCATCAAAACTTCGGGGGCAGACCACGGAATGGACATACCAACCGCTTCAAGATTCTCGGACTCGCTAAGAGTCGCCGCGATACCAAAGTCAGACAGCACCGGATGTCCGTAGGCGGTTGTCAAAATGTTCGAGGGCTTGATGTCGCGGTGCAGTACTCCTGCGCGGTGGGCAGTCTCAATCGCACTGCCGATCTTGATGGCGATGCGCAGCACCTCTGGCACGGGCAGGCGCTCTGCTCGGTAACGCTGGCTGAGGGTTGAGGAACAGAGTTCCATCACCAAATAGGGTCGTCCGTCTGATGACACGCTCGCCTGATAGACCGTGAGAATCGACGGATGTGCGCTCAGCTGCGCCATAAGATTTGCCTCAGCCTGGAACATCTGCCGAACCTGATCGTTGACGACCTCGCTCAACATGACCTTAACGGCTACCTGCCGCCGTGGCATGTTCTGCTCATAAAGAAAGACGTCGGCAAAGCCTCCGGAACCGAGAACGTGAACGTGTGAAAAGCCCGGGAGTGCAGGGGGATCAGAGGGCAGTCTTCGAGCCACAGCACACCCCCAACATGTCGACGAGTTCGACCATTCTAAGTGAGCAATTAGCTCAATATTCGGATTCTCCCCCTTGTCTGGGGCCAGATTGTCTGTCCTCAGTATGGAGGACCTACCGCTTAGTCCACTGTAGGTACTTCTAGTACATCGACGATGATCGCTGTGATGTTGTCGCGACCACCACTATCGAGTGCAGAATCGATCAAGGTCGAAACCGTCTCGGAGGGGTCACGACGTTCGGCCAGCTGCCGCGAGAGTTCCCCCTCGGGCACCTCCCGAGTGAGCCCATCCGAACAAATCAGCAACCGTTGCCCGCGGTGAATCGGCACCATCCAAAAATCTGGAGAAGGTGCCGCGTTAAATCCGATGGCGCGCGTGATGATGTTGGCATCAGGATGATCGTCTGCTTCGTCACGGGAGATGAGTCCCGCATCCACGAGGTCTTGCACCACAGAGTGGTCACGGGTGATCTGGGTAAGAGTGTCGTCCTCAAACGAATACACCCGGCTATCGCCAACGTTGAAGACCGCAAAGCTCGCCGATTCGTGGTGTTCGGTGATTACGGCGCCTGTCACTGTGGTGCCGACTCCGAGTTCGCTGTCTTGGGCGATCAAGCCGATGTAGTCCGTCGCGCGCTCGAGAGCACGTTCAACAGCACGAGCAGGCAAAAAGTCTCCCGTGATGGCATCGTCGAGTCGTTCTACGACTGCGGCACTGGCGAGATCACCCGCAGAGTGGCCGCCCATACCGTCAGCGACGGCAAACATGGGGAGTCGAGCGACATAACTATCCTCATTTGCGGCACGCCGATGGCCGGTGTGGGTGTCTGCAGCCCAAGCAAATGTAAATGTCTGGTCTTCTCGCCCCGGCAGTGCGATGGTGTGGCCTGAGTTGTTGCCGCCGATTTCGGTCACGGCTACCTTCCTGCGCGATTTACTCCAGACGCCGCCGTGGCAGAATCCGAATAATGTTTCCGTCTCCAATATCCACTAGCGTGCCGGCAGATACGACTACCGACTCACCCTGCCGGAGTTTTCTCGCAGCATTGCCCGGTACGTGAACAACCGAACCATTGGTAGATCGAAGATCTGTCACGATAACCGAAGAACCGAGCTGACGTATTTCAATGTGGGTTTCGGAGACCTCTCGGTTCGGTGAATTTACTGCAATAAGCCTTGGTCCCGCTCCTCGAACAATGCGGGGCGGGCGAGGGTCGCGCCCAAAGACACAGGGGTGTTCAAGGTTGTGTTCGCCAGCGGCGCCATCCAATTGCACCCGGTAATGCAGCGCTGAGGTCTGGCTGCGAGCAGGGGCGGGGCACGCTAACGGCTGCACTATTGCCTGCGGTTTTCTCGACGTGAGAATAATCGTGTCATCCAGGTCAGGCTCAGTCGGCTGCACGCTGGGGCGTTGGCCCGCGGTAATCGTGTCGTCGAAGTCTTGCTTCACGCCGCAAGTTTAGGCTCGTTTGACGGTTTCTCGAGGGAACACGTCACGCTTGTCCGATAAAACTCATCACGTGCTTAATCCGGGTGTAGTCCTCAAAACCGTAGCTTGAGAGGTCTTTCCCATAGCCAGAGTGCTTGAAACCGCCGTGGGGCATCTCGGCAACGATCGGGATGTGTGTGTTGATCCACACGCATCCGAAGTCCAAATACTTGGCGAAGCGCATAGCGCGGGCATGATCTCGGGTCCACACGCTTGAGGCGAGTCCATAGTCCACCCCGTTTGCCCACTCGAGCGCCTGCTTCTCGTCACTGAACTTCTGCACGGTGATTACCGGTCCAAAGATCTCGTTCTGCACCGCCGAGTCATTCTGCTGAAGCCCCGAGATGATGGTCGCCTCATAGAAGTAACCCCGCTGGCCCTGACGTTGGCCGCCCAGTTCAACCTGCGCGTGCGATGGGAGTTCCTCAACAACGCGCGAAACCTGTGCAAGCTGGTTGGCATTGTTCACGGCGCCGAAGTACACGTCGTCGTCTGGCGCACCGGTCTTTGCATTCTCCCGAGTCCAGCTCACCAGTTCGGCGACGAATTCGTCATGCACGTCCGCATGTACGATCACGCGCGTTGCTGCCGTGCAGTCCTGACCAGCATTGAAGTACCCGGCCGCACCGATCCCCGCAACAGCTGCGGCGATGTCCGCATCGTTGAATACCACCACCGGCGCCTTGCCTCCGAGTTCCAAATGAACCCGCTTGAGATCGACGGATGCCGCCTTGGCAACTTCCATACCGGCACGTACTGAGCCGGTGATCGACACCATCTGCGGTGTCTTGTGGTCGATCATGAGTCCACCAGTCGTTCGATCTCCTGTGAGCACATTGAATACACCAGCGGGCAGGAATTCGGCGGCGACTTCTGCGAACAGCAGCGTTGACGAGGGGGTCGTATCACTCGGCTTGAGTACTGTCGTATTTCCCGCGGCGATCGCCGGCGCAACCTTCCACACCGCCATATTGAGCGGGTAGTTCCAGGGTGCAACCTGACCGATGACGCCGATCGGTTCCCGACGTATCGACGAGGTGTGGTCTTTCATGTACTCGCCAGAGGCCATCCCCGAAAGGTGGCGGGCCTCCCCAGCGAAGAATCTAATCTGGTCGACTGACAACAGAATCTCATCGGCCACCAGACTCGCGCGAGGCTTGCCGGTATCTTTCGATTCCAGATCGGCAAACTCTTCTGCGCGGGCCTCCATCGCGTCAGCGATCCGGAACAGGGCGAGCTGACGTTCTGCCGGAGTGGTCTCGCCCCAGGTCTCGAACGCTGTCGCAGCGGCACCATAGGCATCGTCCACATCAGCCGATGAGGACACCGGTGATGCTGCGTAGCTCTCCTCAGTAGCAGGATCGACCACATCGAAGCTGTTCTCGGTGCGTGCGGCAACGTATTCGCCGTTGATAAAGTTTCGGATCTCAGAAGCGCTCATGCCACCAAGATACCGACCACGCGGTCAAAAATCCACCGCTGAACTGACGGTTTCCGCTGCGAAATCACTATTTTGATACGGAATCGCTTGCAGAAGGCCGATTCAGCTGATAAATTCGCCCCATGAGCACCTCCTCGCGCAGTTCCGCAGTCAAGCCTGCACATATCGATGACGTCTCAAAAGCGATCATCGAACAACTGCAAAACGACGGACGCCGTTCCTACGCCGAAATCGGCAAGGCGGTCGGGCTCAGCGAAGCAGCGGTCCGGCAACGCGTTCAAAAGCTTACAGACTCCGGTGTCATGCAAGTTGTCGCCGTCACCGACCCCATGCAGTTGGGCTTCTTTCGGCAAGCCATGATCGGCATCCAAGTGTCGGGAGACACCGCCGCAGTCGCTGAACAAATCGGCAAGCTACCCTCAGTCGACTATCTCGTACTCACAGCCGGCAGCTTCGACCTTCTCGTTGAGGTTGTGTGTGAGAACGACGATGACCTCATCGATCTCCTCAACCGTGACATTCGCGGCATCGAAGGCGTTCGCTCCACAGAGACCTTCGTGTACCTCCGCCTCCACAAGCAGTTCTATAACTGGGGCACGCGCTAAGCGGCCCCCTAACCAACCCCCAAGAACCCCTTAACCAACCCCAAGAAAGTGTCTGCCATGCCAGAGTTCGACGAAGCCGATCTGCAGCAAAAAGCAAAAGATCACCTGTGGATGCACTTCTCTCGCCAGTCGGTGATGGAAGACGGCCACGGCGTGCCCATTATTGTTCGCGGCGAAGGCCACCACATCTATGACAGCAAAGGCAAGAAGTACTTCGATGGCCTGAGCGGACTTTTCGTCGTCAATGCCGGTCACGGCCGCAAACGCCTGGCCGAAGTTGCAGCTAAGCAGGCAGAAGAGCTCGCCTTCTTCCCACTCTGGTCGTATGCGCATCCAAAAGCCATCGAACTGGCTGACCGTTTGGCCAACTACGCGCCGGGTGACCTCAACCGAGTGTTCTTCTCGACCGGCGGTGGCGAAGCTGTTGAAACGGCATTCAAGCTGGCCAAACAGTATTGGAAGCTGCAGGGGCGCCACACCAAGCACAAGGTCATCTCGCGAGCAGTGGCCTACCACGGCACGCCTCAGGGGGCCCTCACGATCACGGGCATCCCTGGCATGAAAGAGATGTTTGAGCCGCTGGTTCCTGGCGGTTTTCGCGTGCCAAACACGAACTACTACCGCGCAGAAGAAATGGGCTTTCACGGCACCGAAGAAGAGTTCGGACTGTGGGCAGCAAACCGCATCGAGGAGATGATCCTCTTCGAAGGCCCCGAGACTGTTGCTGCGGTGTTCCTAGAGCCAGTGCAGAACTCGGGTGGATGCTTCCCGCCGCCGCCCGGCTACTTCCAGCGCGTGCGCGAAATTTGCGACCAGTACGACGTCTTGCTTGTGAGCGACGAAGTGATTTGTGCGTTCGGTCGCCTCGGCCACATGTTCGCGTGTGATGCCTACGACTACATTCCCGACATGATCACGTGCGCCAAGGGAATGACAAGCGGTTACTCCCCCATTGGCGCGACGATCGTTTCTGACCGTGTCTATGAGCCCTTCAAGCACGGCGCCACGACGTTCTATCACGGGTACACCTTTGGTGGGCATCCGGTATCGGCGGCTGTCGCGCTCGAGAATCTCGACATCTTCGAAGAAGAGAAGATCAACGAGCACGTGCTGGAGAACTCACCGAAGTTCCGCGCAGCACTTGAGCGCTTGCTTGACCTGCCGATCGTGGGCGATGTTCGCGGCGATGGCTACTTCTTCGGTATTGAGCTGGTCAAAGATAAGGCGACGAAGGAGACTTTCAGCGAGGATGAATCCGAGCGCCTACTTCGTGGCTTCCTCTCCAAGGCTCTCTACGATGCGGGACTGTACTGTCGTGCGGATGATCGGGGCGATCCTGTGATTCAACTGGCACCGCCATTGACGATCGGCCCGGCCGAGTTCGACGAGATAGAATCGATCCTGCGTTCGGTGCTAACCGAAGCATGGAGCCGCCTCTAGAACCGCAGCAGGTTCGCCCTCTTACCCGCGGCTCAGTTAGAGTTGTTTCGTGAGTACTGAGGATAATTCGCCGATATTGCGCGGGCGCGATCGCCGATCCCCCATGACGGCGTCGCGCGCAATTGGGATTGCGTTTGCGCTCTTGCTCAACGTCGCCGTAATTTTTTCCGGAGTCTGGGCTCTCACCAACCAACAGCGCATCGCTGATCAGTTCACTGTGTGGCAATTCGAGCCATCAGCGAGCCTGCAGCAGTATGTCACCGAGTCGGACATGTCTGACGAGGGTACGTTCTTGTTCTACGCAAGCCAGCCAACGATTCAGTCGAACCCCACCTTCAACAGCACGTGCTCAAACGTCGAAGAAGACTTCGGCGTGCTCGGTTGCTATTTCCCCAGCGAAAAGTCAATCTACCTCTTTGACGTGACGGATGATCGTCTCGCCGGCATCGAGCAGGTCGTCGCCGCACACGAAATGTTGCACGCCGCGTGGGATCGCACCTCCGCTGACGAACGGGCGCGACTGACTCTGCTATTAGAAGCCGAGGCTACACGTATGAAGGATGATCCAGAGTTTGCAACGACGCTGGAGTTCTATGCGAAAACTGAGCCCGGCGAGCGCTCCAACGAACTGCACTCGATTATTGGAACTGAATTCTCAGACCTCAGCCCTGAGCTTGAAGAGCACTACGCCGAATACTTCACTGACCGTGCCGTGGTGGTAACCCTGCACGAGAAGTCCAACGCCGTATTCACCGCGCAGCAGGACGCCAGCAAGAAACTCGTCAAGGAGCTTGATGCCCTGCGCGCCAGCATCGATGAGGACTACGACGCCTACAACTCGGGCTACGAGCGACTCAACCGCGACATCAATGATTTCAACGCCCGCTCATTGGATGGCGATTTTAGTTCGCAAGAGCAGGCCGATAACGAGCGGGCTTCCCTGATCGACCGTCAGAACTCGTTGAACTCGCTGTACGACGTCATCGAAGCGAATGATGCAAGCTACAAGGAGATCGTGAAACAGCTTGAGGCGCTCAACGCCACCATCAGCGAACTCAACAAGAGCATCAACATCGAGCCGCGCAACGACGAGAAACTCTAGGACTTGTCCTCAACACACGCCCGCTGACATCCCAGCGTCGCGATGTCCGAAAATAGCCAGCGGCGCATCTAGAGTCAGGATTACGCTCGAATCATGCAATCAGGTAACACACTCCAGGATGAGTCCCCCTATCTGCGCCGTCTGCCCTCTCCGATCGGGCGCATCGAGCTGACCAGTGATGGCGAAAGCCTCACCGGGCTCGCCATCGAAAGCACGGGCACGCTACCTCGTGAGCACGAAGACGAGCACACGTGCGCGGTACTCGACGATGCTGCTCGACAGCTCACCGAGTACTTCTCCGGAAAACGGCGATCATTCGAGTTGCCGCTCTCAGCAGCGGGCACCGAGTTTCAACGTTCTGTGTGGCACGAACTCAATCAGCTGCCGTTTGGTTCGGCTGTATCGTATGCCGATATCGGTCGCGCTACCGGTCGCCCGACTGCGGGCCGAGCAGTGGGAGGCGCCGTTGGTGCGAACCCGATCCCGATCATCGTGCCGTGCCACCGCGTGCTCGCATCGAACCAGCGCATCACCGGTTACAGCGGTGGTGACGGCATCCCTACTAAAATCTGGCTGCTCGACCACGAAGGAATCACTCACCGATGAGTGATCGTGCGTCAATTCTCGTCGGCCCAGATGGCCGTGGCCGCTGCGGCTGGGTCGGTGACGACGAACTTTATCGCCAGTATCACGACGAAGAGTGGGGCTCTCCCCTGCGCGGCGACCACAAGCTGTTTGAAAAGATCATGCTCGAAGCCTTTCAAGCCGGGCTTTCCTGGATCACTATTCTGCGGCGACGCGAGGGGTTGCGCGACGCGTTCGACCAGTTCGATCCGGCCGCGATTGCGAACTACACCGATTCAGACGTGGCTCGCCTGCTCAGCGATCCCCGAATCATCCGCAATCGGCTCAAAGTCGCAGCGGCGATCACGAATGCGCAGGCAACGCTAGAACTAACGCGCGAGGCGCCAGGCGCACTAGACGCGTTGCTGTGGCAATTCGCTCCCCCGCCTCGCGCACAGCGATTGGTGTCGTTGGCTGATTTGCCTGCGGTGACCGCCGAGTCGACAGCGATGAGTAACGCACTCAAGGCGAGCGGATTCCGGTTCGTCGGACCGACAACAATGTATGCACTCATGCAGTCTGCTGGCATGGTCGACGACCACGTCGATGGATGCTGGCGCGCGGTTTAGACGCCGGCGTTAGGCACTACGAGATCGAGTTCGCCGGGCGCACCGTGCTCGAGCCGGAATCCAGCACCTCGTGACCACGCCATAAGTGACTCGACTGTTAAGTGTGTGATCCCGGCGCTGATGAGTGCGCGCGAAAAGATGCCTTTCGACTTCTTGTTGAAGTGACTCAGCGCGACGCGCTTTCCATCCGGGCCCTCGGTGACGATTCGAAGATAAACGCTGTTTGGTGAGGCTGCACCCAATTGTGCGTACGCTTCGGAACGAAGATCCAACTGCAATCCCTCAACCGCGCTTAGGGTCTCGGTGACCGACTTGCGCCAATGCGACTTGAGGGTCAGCCCAGGAAGGCGCGAATTGTGCGAAAGCCGGTAGGCCGGAATCTGGTCGCCTGCCCCCACGGGCCCGAAGAGCGCCGAGTGCACAACCACCGTTGTGTGGGCAAACAAACGCTCCGTTGGCGTCATGCTTGGCGCATCGAGTCCGTCAAAGAGAACGCCCGTGTAGCGTTCGAGCACGGGCATGACCGGCGCAGATTCGAAGGTGCGGTTTCGCTCTACTTCAAACTGCTGTTTGACGCTGAGCCCGAGAGCACGCCGTGCGACGTCGGCGTCGCCGGTGAGCTCGGTGAGCTGTGCGGCAACAGCCTGACGTTGCTCGGTCAGCGCAGGAAATGACAGTCGCGACCAGTCAAGCGTCGAGCCTTGGTCTCCCCCGTCACGTTTCGTTTCAGAGGGAGGAAGGAGAACGATCACGCGTCAAGAAAGGCGATAGCGCGTTCGACGTTGACGCCAATCGCCCCGGCTGAGTCGAGCGTGATGCGCGCGACAGCGCCGCTTGCCCCAGTCCAGGGAGCGTACTCGTCCAAATTGTGCTCGACTGCGTTGCGCGCAACCGCACTAGACTGCTCACGTTTTGCGGCGCGCTCGACAAGTCGAGTTTTGTGTTCTTCTCTGTCGGAGCACACGATTTCGATAAACCGGACGCCTGATCCTGTGCGCTCGGCGAGGTTCACCCACTGTTCGCGGGCCGGGTCCACAGCATTCACGGCATCGATAATGATGTCCCGATCGTGCATGAGCACCGACTCAGCGAGCGTTTCTGCCACCAGATAGGCGGCGAGACCTGTCGGTTGCCCCCCGCTGATTCCCGCTTTCAGGATGGCGGTCTCGATCTGATCAACCGATAACACGGTAATCTTGCGCCGGGCACCGACGACCTCTGCGAGAGTCGACTTTCCGGCGCCCGGCAACCCGGCCATTGCAATTAGCATGAAAAAATTAGACCAGCTCTGCGGAGCTTGCCACGACTGTTACCGTGTTGTTCTCCACCGAGAGGAATCCGTTGTCTGCGTTCGCGGTGATCTGAGAACCATCGGCGGCAGTGACGCGAACCTCACCCTTTGCCAGAATCGCAAGAAGCGGTTCGTGGCCGGGCAGGATTCCGATTTCACCTTCGGTGGTTCGCGCAATGAGCTGGCTCGCCTCTCCCGACCAGAGTTCCTGGTCGGCAGAGACGACGCTCACCTTGAGAACGGCCATTATTAGGAGTTCTCTTTCTGGATCTTTGCCCACTGCTCTTCGACATCGTTGATGCCACCGACGTTGAAGAACGCCTGCTCAGCAACGTGGTCGAACTCGCCCTTGACGATCGCGTCGAACGACTCGATGGTTTCCTTGAGCGAAACAGTCGATCCTTCAACACCGGTGAACTTCTTCGCCATGTACGTGTTCTGCGAGAGGAACTGCTGGATGCGGCGTGCGCGCGAAACGGTAATCTTGTCCTCTTCAGAGAGCTCGTCAACACCGAGGATCGCGATGATCTCCTGGAGTTCCTTGTTCTTCTGCAGAATCTTCTTCACGTCGGTAGCAACACGGTAGTGGTCATCACCTAGGTAACGGGGGTCGAGAATACGACTCGTCGAGGTGAGCGGGTCAACGGCAGGGTACAAACCCTTCGATGCGATTTCACGGCTGAGCTCAGTCGTGGCGTCGAGGTGGGCGAAGGTAGTTGCCGGAGCCGGGTCAGTGTAGTCATCGGCAGGAACGTAAATCGCCTGAAGCGACGTAATCGAGTGACCACGCGTCGAGGTGATGCGCTCCTGAAGGATACCCATCTCATCAGCGAGGTTGGGCTGGTAGCCCACGGCCGAAGGCATACGGCCCAGAAGGGTCGATACTTCGGAACCTGCCTGTGTAAAGCGGAAGATGTTGTCAATGAACAACAGAACGTCTTGCTTCTGAACGTCACGGAAGTACTCAGCCATGGTGAGAGCCGAGAGCGCAACGCGAAGACGTGTCCCAGGCGGCTCATCCATCTGTCCGAAAACTAGGGCGGTCTTTTCGAAGACGCCGGCTTCATCCATTTCAGCGATGAGGTCGTTACCTTCACGGGTACGCTCACCAACACCGGCGAATACGGAAACTCCACCGTGGTCCTGCGCTACACGCTGGATCATTTCCTGGATCAGGACGGTCTTACCAACACCGGCACCACCGAACAGACCAATCTTTCCACCCTGAACGTAGGGCGTAAGGAGGTCTATGACCTTGATGCCGGTTTCGAAGAGTTCAGTCTTCGATTCGAGCTGGTCGAATGCTGGTGGCTTGCGGTGGATTGGCCAGCGCTCAGTGATCTCGACGGTTTCGCCGTTGACCTTGCCGTCTTCATCCGCGTTGAGGATCTCGCCGGTAACGCTGAATACCTTGCCCTTAGTGACGTCACCAACGGGGACCGTGATCTGCGAGCCGGAGTCGCGAACCTCTTGGCCACGAACGAGTCCGTCAGTGGGCTTGAGCGCGATGGCACGAACTACGTCGTCGCCGAGGTGCTGTGCGACTTCAAGCGTAATTTCGGAGGTCACGCCACCGATGGTGACGTTGGTCTTGAGCGCGTTGTAGATTCCGGGGATCGAATCGTGCGGAAACTCGACGTCCACAACGGGGCCGGTTACGCGCGAAATGCGACCAATGCCGGCAACAGTCGCAGCAACAACCGTCTTGGCTGCGGCCTTCTTGGCTGGTGTTTTTTTGGCTGGTGCTTTTTTGGCTGGTGCTTTTGTAGCTGCTGCCTTTGTGGTTGCTGCCTTTGTGGTTGCTGCCTTTGCAGCGGGGGCCTTCTTGGCCGGGGCTTTTTCAGTCATGGCTTCCCTATCTATGGTTCTTACTTAGCCGAGCTGAGGGCGTCCGCGCCGCCCACGATCTCGGAAATCTGCTGGGTAATCTCCGACTGACGCGCGTTGTTTGCCAAGCGCGTGTAGTCATTGATGAGCTTGTCTGCGTTGTCGCTTGCAGACTTCATTGCCTTCTGCGTCGCAGCGTGCTTGGCAGCAGCAGACTGAAGCATGGCGTTGAAGATGCGGCTCTCGATGTACACAGGTAGCAAAGCGTCGAGCACCTTGTCTACCTCTGGTTCGAATTCGTAGAGGGGAAGCACGTCATTTTCGTCGGGTGCTTCAACACCTTCAACGATCTCCAATGGGAGAAGACGAACAACCTCGGGAACTTGCAACAGCATGCTCACCAAGCGGTTGTAGACAATGTGGATCTCGTCTACTCCGCCTTCGCTTGCCGGCTGCAAGAACTTGCTCACGACGGCGTCGCCGATTTCCTTCGCAATTTCGAAAGCGGGCGAATCTGTTCCGCCGGTCCAAATTTGCTCAGCATCACGCTTGCGGAAGGCGAAATATGCTGCGGCCTTGCGACCAACGAGGTAGTAAACGACCTCTTTGCCTTCGCCTTCAAGCCGAGCTGCGAGTTCGCCAGCTTCGCGAAGAACGTTCGTGTTGAACGCTCCCGCGAGTCCTCGGTCACTCGAAAAGATGACTACCGCTGCGCGGTCGACTGTCTCCGGCTCAGTTGTCAGCACGTGATCGACGTTCGAGAAAGTCGCCACCGCCGAGACGGCGCGCGTGACCGCACGTGAGTACGGACCCGATGCAGCAACCCGCTGTTTCGCCTTTTGAATGCGCGACGCGGAGATCAGCTCCATCGCGCGTGTGATCTTCTTGGTCGTCTTGGCAGAACTAATTTTCTGCCGGTAGACCCGAAGTTGCGCTCCCATGGCTTTCTAACTTTCTATGTCGTGTTGGTCGATGATCACTGGTGCAGAGCTCAGCGCTTCTGCTTGACGATCTGCTCTTGGGCGATATCTTCTTCAGCGATCTCTTCGAACTGCTCGGATCCGACGGAGTTGAGCGACTTTCCTTCACCCGTCTGGAAGCCCAGTTTGAACTCGTCGACTGCAGCACCCATGTCAGCGATCAGCTGGTCATCGAGTGCGTTCTTCTCGCGCAGGGTGTCGAGCACCTTGGTGTTGCGAGCGAGGTAGTCGTGCAGTTCGCTTTCGAAACGAAGAATGTCTTCGACAGGAACCTCATCGAGCTTGCCGTTGGTGCCAGCCCAGATCGAAACGACCTGGTTCTCGACGGGGAACGGCGAGTACTGCGGCTGGCGCAGCAGCTCGGTGAGGCGAGCGCCTCGTGCAAGCTGGCGACGGCTGGTCGGGTCAAGGTCAGATGCAAACATCGCGAATGCTTCGAGCGAGCGGTACTGAGCAAGCTCAAGCTTCAGCGTTCCCGAAACCTTCTTGATCGACTTGACCTGGGCGTCACCACCAACACGCGAGACCGAGATACCCACGTCAACAGCGGGGCGCTGGTTGGCGTTGAAGAGGTCGGACTGCAGGAAGATCTGACCGTCGGTGATCGAGATCACGTTGGTCGGGATGTAGGCCGCAACGTCGTTTGCCTTGGTTTCGATGATGGGCAGACCCGTCATCGATCCGGCACCGAGCTCGTCGGAGAGCTTCGCACAACGCTCGAGTAGACGGGAGTGCAGGTAGAACACGTCACCGGGGTATGCCTCACGCCCTGGCGGACGGCGAAGCAGCAGTGATACTGCGCGGTAGGCCTCAGCCTGCTTGGAAAGGTCATCGAAGATGATCAATACGTGCTTGCCGCCATACATCCAGTGCTGGCCGATAGCCGAACCGGTGTAGGGAGCAAGGTACTTGAATCCTGCGGGGTCGGATGCGGGAGCAGCCACGATGGTGGTGTATTCCATGGCGCCGGCCTCTTCGAGTGCGCCCTTTACCGCAGCAATCGTTGAGCCCTTTTGTCCGATAGCAACGTAGATGCAGCGAACCTGCTTCTTCTCGTCGCCCGACTCCCAGTTCTCTTTCTGGTTGATGATGGTGTCGATCGCGATTGCGGTCTTACCGGTCTGGCGGTCACCAATGATCAGCTGGCGCTGGCCGCGGCCGATCGGGATCATGGCGTCAATTGCCTTGATTCCGGTCTGCATAGGCTCGTGGACACTCTTGCGGTCCATTACGCCGGGAGCCTGAAGCTCGAGCGCACGACGACCTTCAGCCTTGATCTCGCCGAGACCATCGATCGGAGCGCCGAGCGGGTCGACTACGCGACCAAGGAATGCGTCTCCAACGGGTGCGGAAAGAACCTCGCCTGTGCGAGTAACCTCCATGCCCTCGACGATGCCAGCGAACTCACCGAGGATAACAACACCGATCTCGTCTTCGTCGAGGTTCTGGGCGAGGCCTAGGGTGCCGTCGGCGAAGCGAATGAGTTCGTTGGCCATGACGCCTGGGAGGCCGTCGACGTGTGCGATGCCGTCTGCAGCGTCTACGACGGTGCCGGTCTCGGTTGTCGCAGCCTTGCCAGGCTCGTAGGCCTTGACGAAGTCTTTGAGCGCGTCGCGGATCTCGTCCGGACTAATGCTGAGTTCTGCCATTGTGTTTTCCTATTCCGTGGAAAGGTCTGCTAACTCGCTAGCCCGCGAGTTGGATCCTGAGGTCGTTGAGCTTGGTGGAGACGCTGCCGTCGATGACTTCGTCACCGATTTGAACGCGTACCCCACCGATGAGCGAGGGGTCGATGCGAACGTTGAGGTTGAGTTCACGTCCGTAGTTCTTGGTGAGGCCGGTGCGCAACCGTTCGAGCTGTGCTGCCGTGAGCGGCGCGGCAGTCGTAATTGTTGCGACTGACTGGCCTGCTTCGTCGGCGACAATGTCTGCGGCGGTTGAGATCAGTTCACCGATGCGGCGGCCACGCGGCTGTTGAACAAGTTGGTCGATGATGACGACAGCCTGTTCTGAAGCCTTGCCCTTGAGCAGGCTATGAACCAGCGCTGACTTCGACTCGGCAGAGCCGAGTTTGCTGCCAACAGCGAGTTCCAACTCAGAATCCGAAGAAACCGTGCCGCCGAAGGAGAAGAGTTCGCCTTCGATGGCAAGCGTCGCCGGAGCCGACTTTGCAATCGCGCGAATGCCGATCTCTTCGATTCCTGCGAGCAGATCGTGAGCGTTCGACCAGCGCGCGCTGACGATGGCTGAAAGCACGGTGCGCGCTGAGGCGCTCAGCGACGAGAAAACCGAACCGACTATTGCGGTCTTGTCTTTCGCAGCGGCGGCAGGATCAGCCAAAGCAGAACGCAGCTGGGCGGAACCGCCCACAACACGCCCTGCTTCGAACAGCTCTGCGCCAGTGGTCAGAGAGTCCTTGACAGTGACCGATGCCAGAGCATCTTTCGCTGCAACAAGCGCTTCTCTCGTAGCTGATCCCATTACTTCTTCGCCTTTGCCTTCTCTGAAGTTTCAAGGTCAGCCAAGAACTGGTCGACGAGCTCGGAAGACTTCTTGTCGTCGGTCAGGCTCTGCCCGATGACGCCCGATGCGAGATCGATGGCCATTGAGCCAACCTCGGTTCGGAGCGATACGAGAGCGGCCTGGCGTTCTGCTTCGATCGTGGCCTGTGCATTCGCAGTGATGCGTGCAGCTTCGATCGATGCCTGCTCTTTGAGCTCGTTGACAATCGCGGTTCCCTCGAGACGTGCTTGCTCGCGAATTTTCGCGGCTTCGGCACGGCCCTCAGCGAGCTGAGTCTTGTACTGCTCAAGAGCCTCAGCGGCTTCAGCCTGAGCGATCTCAGCCTTCTTGATGCCACCTTCGATGGCCTCGGCGCGAGCATCCAGAGTCTTCGTCAAAGCAGGAAGGAACTTCTTCCAGAAGAAGAGCAAGATGATAGCGAAGACAACCGCTGACCAAATAATGTCGTAATCCGCGGGAAGAAGGGGGTTCAGATCTCCCTCTTCGACGGCAGCCAGTGCTGCACTAAGCATCCCAGCCTCCTCAGTTAGTCAGTAGTTACGGGAATTGGATGAACGAGACAGCGATCGCGATGAATGCGAGTGCCTCGGTGAATGCAATGCCCAGGAACATAAGTCCCGTGAGGCGGCCCTGGAGTTCAGGCTGGCGTGCAACCGATTCAACGGTCTTTCCTACAACGATTCCTACACCGATTGCGGGACCGATGGTGGCAATACCAAAGGCAACCGGGGCAAGCTGACCTGTGATTTCAGCAACGTTCATTTGTTTTCCTTCCGTAGTTTCAATTTCCAGCGGATGCCGGAACCTGTCTAGTGCTCTTCGACCAACGCGAGCTGGATGTATACCGCGGTCAGGAATGTGAAGACATACGCCTGGAGCACAGCAACAAGAATTTCGAAGAGTGTAAAAATGAGCCCGAAAGCAAGCGTGAGACCGCTAAACAGTCCGTAGAAGCCTCCGGCAGTGAACAAGAAGAACTGTGTAGCCGAGAAACACAACACGAGCAGCATGTGCCCTGCGATCATGTTCATCAGAAGTCGCAGTGCCAGGGTTACTGGCCGAAGAATGAAAGTCGAAACGAATTCGATCGGCGTAACAATGAGGTAAAGCGCCCACGGCACACCGGACGGGAAAAGGGAAGCTTTGAAGAAGCGCATTCCCTGCTTCTTGATGCCCGCGTAAATGAAGGCCACGTACGCGACGACTGCCAGTACCAGCGGTACGCCGATCACCGAGGTGCCGGCAATGTTTAGCCCCGGCACAATGCCGGTGATATTCATCGCTAGAACCATGAAGAACATCGTCGCGAGCAGCGGCATGAACCGCTTGCCCTCTTCTTTTCCGAGCGCACCGTCTGCGATGTTTGACTGGACAAAGCCGACAGCCATCTCGAGGAGGCTCTGGCTTCGACCGGGGATCATTCGCATGCGACGGGTGCCGAGCCAGAACAGCAGAATCAGAACGGCGACCGCGATAAAGCGAACCATCATGACTCGGTTGATCTCGAATGGTGTGCCTTCAAAGAGGAAGGCAGGCGGGAAGAAATCGGCTAACGAAGGGCCTTTAAAGCCCCCGTCGCCGGATCCGTCATCGGTGGCAAAGGGCGCTAAGAGCGTGAGAGCGTGATATAACAGCGCTGTCTCCAGAATCGGGGCGTGTTATTCACGCGGCGAGGAATTGGGTTTCTTGCAAGAATTATTCTAGCAAAGGATTACGAAAACATAGACCAAATTTGCGAATAATGCGGGCTGCGCAGATTGCGCTAGAGCGTTGCGAGTCTCACCAGAGAAGTAGACCCATCATTACAGTAGACAGATCGTGCTAAGTTGCCTTATCCTCAAATTGTGATCGCAAATCCATTCAACCTAAGGATTGAGGAAGTCAATGCTGAAAAAGAAAATTGCTACCGCAACCATCCTCGCATTACTAATTGCGGGGGTGGGCACGGGCAGTGCTTTGGCGACAACGAAGTACGTTGATGGCGGAATCTGGGAGTACGGCGGGTCCGCCTACTCCAACTACTACCACCCTTCGAAAACCCACTACGCGAAAGTTGTAAACGGCAACGGAACCGTGGGGCTCGGTTACACAGTAGGCGGCGGCAGGTGGTCGAACGCGTCCGTAGTCGGTACGTGGTGGGGCAACGTTGCTTCGTACTACATCTTCAACTAGCGCCGGGAGCTAATGCTGGCGGTCGACGTGGCTCCGCTTCCGAGATTTCTCGAATCAAGCACGCCGACCGCTCGCGCTGGAGACTCGTGAGATGCAGATGCTCCTCCGAAAAAGGATACGAAATCACCCTGCGTCACAGTATCGGTTACGTCAGCGAATAAGGACACGCCAGTTTATGAGAACAGCTGCTTCCGCTGCCCAGATCATATTCCGAGTATCGATATTGATTGGTGTCGCGATCGCGATAGCCACCTCGTTCTTTTCCTACAAAGCCCTAGATGCCAACGTGCCGTTCGGCTCCAAGTCGTTCTTGGTAGTGACATCAATCTCAGATCAGCTAACTGAGGACGAGGCGTCCTCAGTACTTATTGGCGCAGTCTCTGATTATCGTACGAACTTATTCAGAGTCACCCAAACCATAGTCGGCCCAGACACAGAGCGCACTCTGTACGCTTTTGGCGGGGACCCCGAACTCCTCGATCAGTTATTCCCAGACGATATTTACCCCTCGTTTGACAACGAGGTCACGACCACTTTCGAGTCGCCACGCGACCTCAGCAGGGCTGAACTGCTCGGCGCGTACTCTACGACTTCCGAGCGTAGCCAGTTAGCTGGACTAATCCAGCACTTGCGCGTCTCTGGAATTTCCGTTTCTGTCGAACAAGTTTCCGCTAGCCGCGCGCTATCTGAGACTCTTACGCAGTCTTCCTTTGCGCCTGTGATCTGGAGTACTTTGATCGGGATAGGACTCGGGACCGTCTATTTTGTATCTCAAAGGCAACGTGTCCTAAGCGTTAAGGTGCTCCACGGCCACACCCTGATTCGTTCAGGACTTGCGGAACTCACCGAAACCGCAATCGTTTTCGGCGCTTGTTGCCTAGTTGCAATGCCTGTTGCGGCCATCGGCATTGCGGCATACAACGACCTGCACCAGATTGGTAGTTTCGGTGCTCAAACACTCGGCATACTTGCAGTACTGCTCGTTGCAATTCTTCTTACCCAGTTGATTGCGCTGATATTCCTTGCGGAAGAGTCTGAAATCGAAGTAATTCAGGGCAAGCGCCCTTCGCGGCTCGTTTCGATGGCAACCCATATTGCTCAGCTAGGCGTTCTATTTATAACTCTTCTGATCATGACTCAGGCTGCAGGTCAAGTTGCCGATTTGAAGGGCAACCAGGAGATGTCGCCGAATTGGGACAACGCAGGTGATTACGTCGGCATCGAGTTCGAAGCGCAAGGCGAAGAAGAATTTGAAGCAGTAGTTTCACGCTTCGGAAAGCTCGTCGACGATCTCGAAAGCGGAGGCAAGATTCTCCTCGCCTACCATCCAACTCAACCGTCGTCGGGCGACCCTAGACCGGGCCCGGATCGCGGCAATAGCATGGTCGTTAACACAACTTTTTTGGACGAGCAGCCTCCGGAACTCATCGTTCGCGGCCAGGATTATCACGCTGTTCTGCAGTCCAGCGATATTCTGTTGCTTGTACCAGAACAGTACGCGCATAGACTCGACCAACTCGAAGACGACTATCGCGATTGGGCTAATTTCCAGCGCAGCCAATGGTCCTCTCCCGCAATTTCAACACCGCTAGCAATCCAAACGCTGATCACTTCGTCGGATCAGCTGGTCTTCAATTACGATCACGCCAGCGTGGACATTGAGATGGGGCAGCTGGATCCAGTTATTGCTGTCATTCCTGCTGCCAGTAAAATCCTCCCGGCTCACTTTTATGCCGCAGCTGCATCACAGGGCAGCCTTCTCGTCGACGACGGTCAAGCTTTGTCGAACGCGATCGAGACAGCGGGCTTAGCGGGCCAAGTCAGGCCTTCCGCTGCAGCAGCAGACCTTGCGAGGCTAGCAATCGATAGACAATTGCGAGACGTCGCACAACGAGGTCCTGTGGTTGTTTTCCTAGCGACACTTCTGTTGCTAACTAGCTTGCTCTCGGGGGCAGTTCATTGTGACAGACACAGAGTCGAGAATTTCGTCCATCGTGTCCACGGTTTATCACCGATGAAAGCGAATTTTGCGTTTCTACTTAGGTTTTCGCTGAGCTCTCTCGCAGTGGTCGCAGTGGCGTCGATTATTTGGGGTACAGCTGACATGATATCGATCGCAATTGGCGCGCTTTGTGTCGGGCTTTGCGCGCTCGGGAGCGTCCTCGGGATCGTTCTTTTCGAAAATCGATTCCGATTCGAAGTACTGCAGCTGTTATAGCGACCAGATCACGCCATGACTAAGCGGCCAGAAGAGAGAAACAAAACTATGAAAGCTGTTGCCAACGCTCGAAATTTGGGAAAAAGCAAAGGAGGCAGGGAGCTATGGTCCGACGTGTCATTTGACATCGAGCGCGGAGCACGAGTAGCCATTACAGGCGCTAGCGGCGCTGGCAAAACAACGCTACTCAATTGCCTCGGGCTGCTGGAGTCGCCAGACCGCGGAAGCCTAATATTCGACGGGCAAGAGCTGCAAAACGCTTCCCAGCGAGCGCGCACTATGTTCTACCGGAGCTACGTTGGTTTTGTGTTCCAAAACTACGCGTTAGTGGATTCATGGTCAGTCGGCAGGAACCTCGGCATTGCCCTCACCTATTCGGGTCGAGACAAAGCTTCCCGCTCTCGGATGGCTGCTTCTGTGCTCGAGAGTTTGGGGCTGGCGGGCAAAGAGAAATCCAAAGTTTACACGCTGAGCGGTGGCGAACAACAGCGTGTAGCGCTAGCGCGCCTCCTACTAAAAAAACCACGATTGATTCTTGCGGACGAGCCACTAGCAGCGTTGGATAGCGAGACATCCGCGCTAGTCACGTCTGTGCTCGACGAGTGCTGCGAGCAAGGCGCGGCACTCGTGTTCTCCACGCACAATTCCGATTATGCAGCGACCGCTGACAAAGTCATTAGCCTGAGATCCCAAACTGTGATTCCACGATCTGTCGACCAGACTTGAGACAGTAGGAGGCAATGCGGCAAAGGGCAAAAAGTCCGCCAGATTAGTTTGATATCGAAGTATCTTCGCCTGGCAAGGTCACGCCGGGCACGTAGCTTTCACGCGCTCGCACGAACGCAAGCACATCAACGACGAGGCTCCCGATCACTGCCGCGAGCACCGCAATGAAGAATACGACGGGCTCAAGAAACGGTTGCCCCCTCAACAACACCATGAGAACGATGAAGAGAACGAACTTCAGCAGCCAGGCTCCAAGCACGATCCCAAAAAAGAGAACGCTCGAAGGATCCCCCTTAGTTGCCCTCGACGCAAGAACCACGGTGCCTGCGGTGAGTGCCATGAACAATGCCGTGAGACCCGCGCCGATGAGCGCGCTAACCAGCCCAGAGCTGCCAGCGACCAAGAACCCGATGATCGAACCGACCACTGCAATAGCGACCGTCAGTATTGCGCCATAGGCGATTGCGCGGCCGAGGATGGCGGAAGACTTCATACGGTGGGTTCCTTCGTGTGTGGCGTTGGCGAGGTGTCGGTGGATGCGGCATCCAGTCCGTCGAAGCGTGCGTCGTCAGCGGGAGCTTCGGGCACCTCACCGCGACGTTGAACTGCGGCTTCGCGTGCTTTGCGTCGGCTGAGCGGAGCCAGAGTGATCGCAGCACAGACAGCAAGGCCTGCCACGAACATGAGCGCTGCCCATCGCCACGGCACAAACGTGAATGCCATCACTCCGACAGAGGCAACAAAAGTCCACGCATAGAGGATGAGCACCGCGTGCAGATGCGAGTGCCCCATGTCGAGCAGGCGGTGGTGCAGGTGCTTACGGTCGGCGCTAAATGGTGACTTGCCAGCACGGAGGCGACGAGTCATCGCGAGCCCGAAGTCAAGCAACGGGATAACCAACACTGCCACCGGCAGCAGGATGGGGATGAAGGCCGGTAGGAAATCAAGGGTGAACTTGTCGGGCTGGGACAAGTAGCCCGCAGGCACCTGCCCGGTCACTGAAATTGCAGATGCTGCCATCAGGAGTCCGACTAGCAACGCCCCGGCATCGCCCATGAACATCTTGGCCGGATGGAAGTTGATCGGCAAGAAGCCAACGCACGCGCCAATAAGGATCGCAGTGGTGAGTGAGGCCAAGTTGAAGTACTCGGTCTGGGCTTGCAACTGCAGCAGATAGGCGTAGACAAAGAAGACACTACTGGCGATGACGGCAACGCCCGCCACGAGTCCGTCGAGCCCGTCGATGAAGTTGACAGCGTTCATTACCAACACAACCGCGAAGATCGTGATGATGAGCGAGACGTAAGGCGAAAGGATGGTCTGGCCGCCAACCGGCAAGGTGGTGAGCTGCACCCCCTGCCACGCGAGCACGCCAGCCGCGATGATCTGCCCGGCGAGCTTAGTGAGCCAGTCGAGATCCCAAATGTCGTCAGCAACCCCGATGACGACAATGATCAGTGCCGCGCCGAGAAGGCCAAGCACTTTGCCCGGTTCGTTGAAGATGAGCGAAAAGTTGCCGAGAGTTGATGCAACCGCAAACGCCACAACAATGCCCAAGAACATTGCGACACCGCCCAGGCGAGGCGTGGGCCGTGTGTGCACGTCACGTTGGCGAACCTGGGGGTAGAGCCGGTACTTGAGGCTCAGCTTCAGCACCAGCAGTGCCAACGCGTAGGTGACGATCGCCGCGATGCCCGCAATGAGCATGTAGAAAATTATTCGCATCGGTCGGCCCCGATCAGTTCACGGATGGCCTCGGCCGAGATAACGCCCTCACGCACAATACGCAGTTTGCCGCCCTCGGTGAGCAAACCGGTGGCATCGACGATGGTTGAGGCCAGTTCCCCACCCTCGCCATCATCGAGATATACCGTGACCGAGTCGCCAAGCATCTCCTGGGCTCCTGCTGCAGTTCGTGCTGCGGGAAGCCCAGTGCTGTTGGCACTCGACACCGCAAGCGGGCCCGTCTCCGACAGAAGTTCAAGAGCAATGCGGCTCGACGGCATTCGCAGAGCGACGGTGCCGTGGGTCTCCCCCAGGTCCCAGCTCAGCGAAGGCTGCGCCGGTAAAATGATGGTGAGGCCGCCTGGCCAGAATTCTGCGACGAGAGTACGCACCTCATCTGGGACTTCAGCCGCAAGTGCATCAAGAGTCGGGATGCCCGGAATCAGCACTGGCGGAGGCGACTGGCGTGTGCGCCCCTTGGCATCAATGAGCTTCTGCACTGCCTCGGGCTGGAACGCATCCGCCGCAACGCCGTAGACAGTGTCAGTGGGGATAACAACGAGATCGCCGCGGCCAATAGCAACGCGCGCGAGCCGCATTCCGGTAAGAAGCTGAGCGTCGTCTGCGCAATCGTAGAGGTCATCCATGTCCCCAACATGGTACCGGGAGAAACAGTGAAAGACTGGACACGACTAACAGATAGCGATGGTCAACAATGACGCTGCTTTTCATCTTCGACATGGATGACGTGCTCTATGAGTACGACTGGCGATCGCGAATGGCCGCCATGAGCGAGCTGACCGGCCTGAGCTTTCTTGAACTGCGTCGCCTCTGGTGGCATGAGGAGGGCGAATTTGGTGCCGAAGCTGGGCTCTACCCAACCGGCGAAGAATACCTAGCCGCGTTTGAGCTAGCGATCGATCAGTCGGTGGATGTCGCCCGCTGGGTCGAAATCAGAGCCGCCGCCATGACGGTGTGGCCCGATTCAATCGCAGCAGCACAACGCGCCTCTGAACTGGGTCAGACAACCCTGCTGACCAATAATGGCGCCCTACTTGGCGACCACTTGCCGACGCTAGCCCCCGAACTGGTGGACATTTTCGGCGATCACTTGCGCACCTCAAGCCACTACGGAGCGCGCAAGCCCAGCCCCGAGGTCTACGAGCGAACACTTGAGGCCTACGGGGTGGATGCGCACAACGCGTTCTTTGTTGACGACATGCAGGAGAACGTGGCCGGCGCACAACGCCTCGGAATCACCAGTCACCGGTTTCTCGACTGTGCTGGAATGCACCGGGCGATCGAAGAGTTCGCCGAAGCACGCGGGTAGTGCTTAGAGCAACGCGGTAGTTGCTCGATCTCGGCCGAGCAGATCTTTGTGGTGGGCTACGGCATTCCAGCCGTCCGCCGTGAGCAGTGCGGCAATTGCCGAAGCCTGCTCTTCGCCGTGCTCGAGCACGAGAGTGCCACCCTGGTGAAGCAAACGCTGCGCCGTTATTGAGACGCGGCGTACGACATCCAAGCCGTCTTCTCCGCCGTAGAGCGCAAGAGCCGGGTCATGAAGCTGAACCTCGATGTCGCGCGGGATCGCGGCCGCCGGAATGTATGGCGGGTTGGAGATCACGATGTCGACGGTGCCATCGAGCTCGGTGAACGCATCGCCGAGGTCAGCATTGACGAGGGTCGCGTTGGCAGAACCGTAGCGACGAAAGTTCTCGCTCGTATACGGCATCGCGTCGGGCGACAGCTCTACAGCGTAGATTCGCGAACGCGAAACTTCAGTGGCCATCGATAGCGCGATCGCCCCGCTGCCGGTACCGAGATCGACACCGATCGGCTCAGGAGTTGCGCTGGCGTTGAGCGCATCGATGGCGAACTGCACTACGGTTTCGGTCTCGGGGCGCGGCACGAAAACGCCGGAGCCGACGCGCAGTTCGAGATTGCGGAACGTTGCGATACCGGTGATGTGTTGCAGCGGTTCACGAGCTGCACGGCGGGTGAAGAACTCACGAGCTGTCGACTCCAGCACGGCAGGCACGGTCGCACCGGTGACGGCGCGCACGCGAAGCTCGCCCCGACTCAGCTCAAGAACGTGTGCGACCAGCAGCTCGGCATCGACAGCCGGGCTCGGCACTCCCCCAGCGCTCAACAGCTCAGTGCCGCTGCCAATAAGGTCAGCGACACTGATATTGGGCTCAGCAGAGACTGCCTCGCTCAGGATTCGTTTCCTATAATGGCCAAGCGCGCCTCTTCGTCGGCAAGAATGCACGACTGGATGACGGGCTCCATCGCACCGTTGATTGCTTGGTCAAGGTTGTAGGCCTTGTATCCGGTGCGGTGATCGGCGATGCGGTTTTCTGGGAAATTGTAGGTGCGAATGCGCTCGGAACGGTCCATCGTACGTATCTGGCTCTTGCGGTACTCGCTCGCCTCGGCATCCGCCTCTTCTTGGTAACGGGCCAAGATGCGCGCACGCAGCACCCGCATACCGGCCTCGCGGTTTTGCAGTTGCGATTTCTCGTTCTGCATAGCCACAACAATGCCGGTAGGAAGGTGAGTAATGCGAACAGCAGAGTCGGTGGTGTTCACCGACTGGCCACCAGGACCAGACGAGCGGTAGACATCAATCTTGAGATCGTTCTGGCTGATCTCAACCTCTTCAGGTTCATCTACCTCAGGGAACACGAGCACTCCAGCAGCGGAGGTGTGGATGCGCCCTTGAGACTCGGTGGCGGGGACGCGCTGAACGCGATGCACTCCACCCTCGTACTTCAAGTGCGCCCAGACGCCCTCAGCAGGATCGCTCGACGAACCCTTGATAGCCAATTGCACATCTTTGATGCCGCCGAGGTCGCTCGAGGTCTGCTCGATGATCTCGGTCTTCCACTTCTTCGACTCTGCATAGTGCAAGTACATGCGCAGCAGGTCGCCTGCGAAGAGCGCCGATTCAGCTCCACCTTCACCCATCTTGATTTCCATGATCACATCACGGGAATCGTTGGGGTCACGCGGAATTAGGATGCGGCGAAGCTTCTCTTGAACAGCTTCGAGTGTCTCGGTAAGATCCGGTATCTCAGCAGCGAACGACTCATCTTCGTCAGCCATCTCGGTGGCTGCTGCAAGGTCGTCCGTCAGCTGACGCCACTCCTTGTATGCCGCGACAATGCGCGACAACTCAGCGTAGCGTCGGTTGACTTTTCTGGAGCGGACCGGGTCAGAGTGGAGCTCGGGGTCAGCTAGCTGACCCTCAAGATCCTCATGCTCGGTCAGCAGCGTCTGTACTGACTCGAACATCGTTAGTCCTCTTTTTTGCCGTTAGTGGAAGGAAGTGACTTCTGGATCTGCATGAGGAACTCAACGTTCGACTGCGTCTCCTTTAGTTTACCCAGGACGATTTCGAGTGCAGCCTGCTGGTCGAGACCAGCCAGGGCACGACGCAAGTTCCAGGTGACCTTCACTTCGTCGTCACCGAGAAGCATCTCTTCACGTCGGGTTCCGGATGCGTTGACATCGACCGCAGGGAAGATGCGCTTGTCAGCGAGCTGGCGCGAGAGACGGAGCTCCATGTTGCCGGTGCCCTTGAACTCTTCGAAGATGACTTCATCCATCTTCGAGCCGGTCTCAACGAGCGCGGTAGCGATGATAGTGAGCGAGCCGCCCTCTTCTATATTGCGTGCCGCACCGAAGAAACGCTTCGGTGGGTACAGCGCTGCCGAGTCGACCCCACCGGACAGAACACGGCCGGAAGGCGGTGCGGTCAGGTTGTAGGCACGGCCGAGGCGCGTGATCGAGTCGAGCAGCACGACAACGTCGTGGCCAAGCTCAACGAGACGCTTTGCACGCTCGATAGCGAGCTCCGCAACCGTGGTGTGGTCTTCAGCGGGGCGGTCGAAGGTGGAAGCAATAACTTCACCCTTGACGGTGCGCTGCATGTCGGTGACTTCTTCTGGGCGCTCGTCAACGAGAACGACCATGAGGTGAACCTCGGGGTTGTTCTTGGAGATCGCGTTCGCGATGGCCTGCAGAACCTGCGTCTTGCCTGCCTTCGGAGGCGAGACAATCAGGCCGCGCTGGCCCTTGCCGATAGGAGCCGCGAGGTCAATGATCCGAGTCGACAGCATCGAGGGCTCGGTCTCGAGGCGCAGACGTTCCTGCGGGTAGAGCGGGGTGAGCTTGCCGAATTCAACACGGTTTGCTGCCTCTTCAACGGGCAGGCCGTTGATCGAGTCAATGCGCACGATGGCGTTGTACTTCTGGCGGCCCTGGTTGTTGTCTCCGTCGCGAGGCTGGCGGATTGCACCAACAACGGCGTCGCCCTTGCGCAGGTTGTACTTCTTGACCTGGCCGAGCGAAACGTACACGTCGCTGTTACCAGGAAGGTAACCAGTGGTGCGGACGAAGGCGTAGTTGTCGAGAACGTCGAGGATGCCGGCAACGGGAATCAGCACGTCATCTTCGGTGATCTCGGGCTCGAAGTCGTCACCCATGTTGCCGCGACCGCGCTTGCGGTCACGGTAACGGCCACGTCCACCGCGCTCGGAATCAACGTCGCCGCCGCGCGAGTCATCGTTGTTGCCGTTGCTGTTGTTGCGGTTGTCACCACGGTTGTCGCGGTTCTCACGCGGTTCGCGCGGTTCGCGGTTCTCGCGAGGTTCGTTGCCGCCGCCGTTGTTGTTCTGGCGACGGTTGTTATTCTGACGACCTGAACCGTCGGCATTCTGGCCGCTGCGGCTGCGGTTTCGGTTGCGGTTGCGACCCGAACCCGACTCACCGTCGGAGTTGTTGTCGCCATCATTGTCGGAATCGGAGTCCGAAGATGCCCGTCCGGAGTTATTGTTCTTATCGCCACTGTTGTCGGAGTTGTCGGAGTTGTCCGCGTTGTTGGCGTTGTTGTCACGCTTGTTACGGCCAGCGTTGCGGCCCTTGCCTGCATCGCTGTTCTTGTCAGCGTTGTTCTGCGAGTTATCTGACGTGGTCTCGTTCGAAGCGCCAGTCTTGGCATCATCATTCGGGCCAGCGGTGGCCTCTGCGGTGCGGGTCGAGCTACGGCGGTTGCGCTTAGGTGCTGCATCAGCTGCGGCAGCATCGGATGATGCTGGCGCGTCGGTCGAAGCGTTCGAGCCTGCTGCGGCATCCGATTCGCTTGCTGCAGGTGCAGCGTCGACCTTCTTCTTGCGAGGAGCCGTCTTAGGCTTCTGCTCTGCGGCGTCTGTTGACGGCGCGGCATCGGCTGCAGGTGCAGCGCTAGCTGCAGGTGCAGCCGAATCGCTCTTGGCAACCTGCGGGGCGCCCGCGGGAGCCTCGGTGCCAGCAATGGCTGCACCGTCGACGCTCGTGACACGACGCGAAGCGCGCTTACGGGCCGGAGCTACCTGAGCGGCCGGAGCCTCAGTTGATGCGGGTGCGGATGTTTCGGTATTGCTGTTCTTCTCGTTGATTGCTTCCACGAGTTCTCCTTTACGAAGTTTTGATGTGCCGGTGATGCCACGTTCGGCTGCCATTGCGTGAAGCTCGGGCAGTCGCAACGCGCTTAACGCGGCACGGGAATCCACGCTTGATGCGTGGTTATTGACGTCAGTCACTACTTGGGGTTCCTTTCCCCAACCACGCATTCGAGCGGTGGTGGAGAGCTAGTCGCTCACCGATGTCTACGCGGATGCGCAGGAATCTTATTCGGGGATGCGACGGGTGAAGTACAACCGGGATGCTACGACTACGCCGTAGCTTCTACCTGGTGCTCATTCACTGTAGCACCTTTGAAGTCCACAGCTAAGAGAAGGCATTCCCAAGACGTGGCGGCGTGTTCGTGAACGAGCGCCATTGCCTCAAGTCGCTTCGCTGGATCATCAGCGAGCACGAGAACTGAGGGGCCAGCGCCCGAAACAACGGCGGCGTGGCCGTGTGAGCGCAGCATCCGAATTAGCTCTGTTGTCTGCGGCATCGCTGCGGCACGGTAGTCCTGGTGGAGCCGGTCGCCGGTAGCTTCGAGCAACAATTCTGGGCTCTGGGCCAGTGCTGCGATAAGTAGGGCTGCACGCGAAACGTTATAGACGGCGTCGGCGTACGGCACCGTCTCGGGCTGCAAACTGCGCGCGTGCGCGGTGGAAACCCGGAAGTCGGGAACGCACACCAGCGGAGAGACTCCACGATGCACGATCAGCTTCTTCGCTTGCGGCCCAGTCTCGGTGCTCCACGCGATCGTGAGACCGCCCAAGAGTGCTGGCGCGACGTTGTCGGGGTGCCCCTCAAGCTCGGTTGCGAGCACGAGGAGGGTCGCGGCATCCATCTCGACAATGCCCGCAAGTAGGCCTTTGGCGGCCATGACTCCGGAGACGATCGCTGCGGCCGAAGAGCCGAGCCCGCCGCCATGAGGGATAACGTTGCTGGCCTTGACGTGCAGTGCCGGCATTTGCTGATCAAAGTGGGTAAAGCAGTGCTGAATCGCCTGAATCACCAGGTTAGATTCGTCAGTGGCGACGATGCCAGCACCGACACCCGCGACGGCGATCGTGACGCCCGAGCCTTCCACCGCAGTGACGATGAGTTCGTCATAGTGCGAGAGGGCAAGCCCGAGCGTGTCGAATCCTGGACCAAGATTTGCTGAGGTCGCCGGCACACGCACTACGACGCTGCGACCGACCAGCGAGGTCATGCCTTGGCCAACCCCAACACGCTTGCAACCTCAGCGGTGTCAACAGGAACGATTTTCGGTGTGATGTCGTCGCCGCTGGCAGTCTTGAGTGCCCACTGAGGGTCTTTCAAGCCGTGACCGGTGACCGTGAGCACAACCGTTGAGCCGCGCGGAATCTGACCGGCTTCGGCACGTTCCAATAAACCAGCAACACTGATTGCGGATGCGGGCTCAACAAAGATGCCAACTTCAGCCGAGAGAATGCGCTGAGCTTCAAGGATCTTGGCATCGCTGATGGCACCGAAGTAGCCATCGGAAACCTTGTGCGCTTCGGTGGCGAGGTGCCACGACGCAGGGTTGCCGATGCGGATGGCACTGGCGATCGTGTCGGGGTTCTTGACGACCTCACCACGAACGATTGGTGCGCTGCCCTCGGCCTGGAAGCCGAACATGCGAGGCAACTTGGTGGTGGCGGAGCGTGCGAGTTCTTCGCTGTAGCCACGGAAGTATGCGGTGTAGTTTCCGGCGTTGCCGACAGGCACGATGTGGAAGTCAGGAGCGTCGCCCAAAACTTCAACAACTTCGAATGCTGCGGTCTTCTGACCCTCGATGCGATCGGGATTCACCGAGTTGACGAGGTGCACCGGGTAGTTTTCGGCCAAATCGCGAGCGATGTCGAGGCAGTCATCAAAGTTGCCCTGCACCTGAATGAGTTCGCCGTTGTGGGCGATGGCCTGGCTGAGCTTGCCCATCGCGATCTTGCCCTCGGGAACGAGAACAGCAGCGGTGATTCCGGCGTGTGCTGCATATGCTGCGGCCGAAGCAGAAGTGTTTCCGGTCGACGCGCAGATAACGGCCTTGGCGCCATGCTCGACTGCCTTGGAAATCGCCATGGTCATGCCGCGGTCCTTGAATGAACCAGTGGGGTTCATTCCCTCGAACTTGACCCAGACGTTGGCACCGGTGCGCTGAGACAGAGCGGGCGCGGGAAGCAGCGGAGTACCGCCCTCCCCCAAGGTGATGATCGGGGTGGCATCAGAGATGTTCAAACGATCTGCGTACTCGTGAAGAACGCCTCGCCATTGCCGATTCTTAATTTCGCTACCCACTGGTTACAGCCCCTCAACTCTCAAAACGGACACAACTTCACGCACAACCGAGTTCTCGGCCAGCGCGGCCACCGTGGCAGCAAGCGACTCATCTGTCGCCTCATGCGTCACCGTGACTAGGGTAGCGCTTGGTACACCCTCGTTCACTGCGCCGACGGTCTGGTTGACTGCCTCGACAGAGACTCCATGGTCGCTAAAGACTGCAGCGATAGTAGCGAGCACTCCCGGCTCGTCCACGACCGTCAGCGTGATCTGGTAACGCGTCATTACGCTCGAGATCGGCAAAATGGGAAGATTTGCGTGAGTTGACTCGGCAACACCCGGGCCGCCAATGACATGACGGCGAGCAGCCGAAACAACGTCGCCCAGAACCGCGGATGCTGTTTCTAGTCCGCCAGCGCCTGCACCGTAAAACATGAGGCTGCCTGCAGCCTCGGCCTCCACGAATACCGCATTATTGGCACCGTGCACCGCAGCGAGAGGGTGAGCCAGCGGAACCAGCGCGGGGTGCACCCGCGTGCTGACGCCATCGATGCCGCCAGTGGCATCGACCACTCGCTCGCAAATAGCGAGGAGTTTAACGACATAGCCGGCCTTGCGCGCGGCGACGACCTGCTCTGCGGTGATGCTCGTGATGCCCTCGCGGTGCACAGTATCGAGCGGCACCCTGGTGTGGAAAGCCAGGCTCGACAGGAGCGAGGCTTTCTGGGCGGCGTCATAGCCTTCGATGTCAGCGGTGGGGTCGGCTTCGGCATACCCCAGGCGAGTTGCCTCTGCGAGAGCGTCGTCAAAACTGTCGCCCGTGGCATCCATGCGGTCAAGGATGTAGTTGGTGGTGCCGTTGACGATTCCGAGGATGCGCTGCACTCGGTCGCCGGCCAGGCTGTCGCGAAGCGGGCGGATGATCGGGATTGCTCCAGCAACGGCTGCTTCGTAGTAGAGCTGTGCGCCAACCTGTGCTGCTTCTTCGAACAGCTCAGCACCGTGGTGGGCCAGCAAGGCCTTGTTTGCGGTGATCACATCGGCGCCGGAATGCAGTGCTTTGAGGATCCAGGTGCGGGCGGGCTCAAGCCCTCCGATGAGTTCGATCACGATGTCGGCGCCGACGATGAGCGACTCTGCATCGGTCGTCAGCAACTCCTTCGGGATGTCGGTGTCACGGGGCGCATCGAGGTCACGCACCGCGACGCCCACGACTTCGAGCCCAGCTCCGGCACGTGCGGCGAGCTCGTCAGCGTGCTCGAGCAACAGTGCGGTGACCTGTGATCCGACACTTCCTCCGCCCAAAACTGCGACGCGAAGGTTGCGGTATTCGATCATTCAGAGTCTCCCGATGGTGTGATTCCTGCGTCGCGGCTGAGTAGGTCTTCTTCGGTCTCGCCGCGCACAATGATGCGGGCTTTTCCGTCGCGCACGGCGACAACGGGCGGCCGCGCGAGGTAGTTGTAGTTATTCGACATCGCCCAGCCGTAGGCGCCTGTGGCCGGTACGGCAATCACATCGCCGGGCTCAACGTCACCCGGCAAGTACTCGGCGCGCACGACAATGTCGCCAGCCTCGCAGTGCTTGCCAGCAATGCGTACGAGCGCAGGTTCTGCCTGCGAAACGCGGTTGGCGATGCGGGCCGAATAATCGGCACCGTAGAGAGCAGTGCGCAGGTTGTCACTCATGCCGCCATCAACGCTGACATACTTGCGCACGGCCTCCCCATCGACGAGAACATCTTTAATCGTGCCTGCCGTATAGAGAGTGGTTGTCGACGGCCCGATGATGGAGCGGCCAGGCTCAATCGCAATCAGCGGCACGTCAATGCCGAGGCGCGCGCACTCTGTCTCAACAATCGAAGCCAACGAGGCGGCAAGTTCAGCAACCGGTAACGCCTCATCCGCCGAGGTGTACGCAATTCCAAAGCCGCCACCCAAGTTCAGTTCAGGAACCGGGGCATCAGCCGAAAGCCGCGCATGCAACTCAAGTAAGCGCTGCGCTGCCTCAGCAAAACCAGCAGTATCAAAAATCTGCGACCCAATATGCGAATGGATGCCCACAAACTCCAACGAAGAGTGCGAGCGAATCTGCTCCACCACCGCCTCGGCATCCGACAACGGAATCCCAAACTTCTGGTCTTCCCGCGCAGTCGCAAGATACTCATGGGTTGATGCGTGAACCCCGCTATTGATGCGCAAGCGCACCCGCTGGGTTCGACCGTGCCGTGACGCGGCTTCAGCAACCCGACCGACTTCGACGACGCTGTCGATAACGATGGGGCCGATGCCCGCGCGCACAGCACGGTCGATCTCAGAAAGACTCTTGTTGTTGCCGTGGAATCCCAAACGCGACGCATCCGTGCCGGCCGCGAGCGCAACCGCCATCTCGCCAGCGGACGCAACATCGATGTTGAGGCCGGCGGCCGTCATCCACCGGGCAACTTCGGTGCACAGGAACGCTTTGCCCGCGTAGTACACCTTGACGCTGGAGCCGATGCGAGCGAACTCGCTATCGAATGCTGCCTTGATCTCAGTGGCGCGAGCAATCGCATCCGCCTCGTCAATGACGTAGACGGGAGTGCCGAAGTCGCGCACAAGCTCAGTGGCCGTAACGCCGGCAATAGCCAGCTCGCCCGTTTCTGTGCGCGCAGCATTATGCGACCAAACGGTCGATGGCAAAGAGTTTGCCTCGGCGGGAGCGTCAAGCCACTCGGGCGCCAGCGGATTCGCGAACACAGTCGCACCTCACAGAGATGTAGACGGAAAACGGCGGATTGTGTCCGCACGGGCGTTGGGGATGCTGACCACTCTAACGGCAGTCGCGGCTAGCGCTGAATCGAGTTACTGCTCAGGGCAGACGCCGTATTGCTGCCACTGGTCGTCCCCGAGCGCGATGTCCTCTGCGCTGAGCTGGATGACCAGGTCGGAACCTTCGACCGCCACCGAATCGATGGTGAGTGCAGCCGGCATCGAGGAAGCAACGCAGAACTTTTGCGAGCTGAGCAGATTGCCCGCAAGACCAGAAACCACAGCGTTCGCGCGCAAATCGGCAACCGAAATCTGTTGGTCACCGAGGAGCACAGATTGCGGCTCAAACGCAATGGAATCCCCCGCCGCAACCGGCAACAGATCAAGGGCAACGGGAATGCGGATGAAGAGGAGCTGGAAGATCGTCGACACCCGGATAGCTGAGTCTTGCAATTCGATGGAATCGAGTTCGAGACCACTCAACGTGCTCGCAAGCTTGTTGATCTCGTCGTTAGGTATCGAAGCCTCCATGGAGAAGGTTTCCAACGGCGCCGACGGAAGCAAAGGCACCTCGGTAGCGACAATGTGGACGGATGCTGCGAGCCCGTTAACCTCGACGCGATCGAGATCGACCGTCACAACATCGATTCCGCCGGTGAGTGCTTGCAGCACCAGCGAGCCCGAACCAAGATCTACAGCAACGCCATCGGTCGAGTCGATTCCGAGCGATGTAGCAATTTCATCGCCGACGATCGTCTCGGCCGCTGCGCGACCCACGGTCTCCACAAGAACAACGCCGACGATCAGGATGACCGCAATGATGCCGCCGGCAATCCACCAACCCCTGCGCCCACGACGGCGCTTGGCGTATGAGCCTTGGGGCTTCGACCCCTTGTCGAGAACGAGTTCGACAGTGGGCTGTTCGTTAGTGTGTTCCACGAAACCTACATCCGCTCCGGTGCGCTGACTCCGAGCATCCAGAGGCTATTGCGCAGCACTTGCCCTACAGCGTCATTGACCCAGAGGCGCGTGCGGTGCACATCGGTAACTTCTTCATCGTTCATTGGCGTCACGCGGCACTGGTCGTACCAGCGGTGGTAACTGCCGGCGAGTTCTTCCGCATAACGAGCAACCCGGTGCGGTTCCCGCAGTTCTGCCGCCTGGGCGACGATGCGCGGGAACTCTGCGAGCACGCCCAACAGGATGCTTTCCGTTTCGTTCGTCAGCAGCGACGCATCGAAGGCGCTGCGGTCCACTCCCGACTCCCCCGCATTGCGGGCAACACTGTGCGTGCGGGCGTGCGCGTACTGCACGTAAAAGACGGGGTTGTCATTCGTGCGCTTCTTCAAGATCTCAGGGTCGAGGGCGAGGGGCGAATCGGCCGGGTAACGCCCGAGCGCGTAACGCAGGGCATCCGTTCCGAGCCACTCCCGCAGGTCGTTGAGCTCGATTATGTTGCCTGAGCGCTTCGACAGGCGGGCACCATTGATGCTCACCAGTTGACCGATCAACACCTCGATGTCTTTGGTGGGGTCGTCGCCAGCAGCTCCGGCGAGCGCCTTGAGACGGTGCACGTAACCGTGGTGGTCGGCACCGAGCAGATAAATTTTGTGGGCGAAACCGCGATCACTCTTGCTCAGGTAGTAGGCGGCATCGGCGGCAAAGTAGGTGTAGATGCCATTGCCGCGCTTAATAACGCGGTCTTTGTCATCGCCGAAGTCAGTGGTCGTGACCCACACCGCATCGTCGATGTCGGCAACGTGACCTTGGGCACGCAAACGCTCAACAGCCTCGTCGATTGGGCTAACGCCGTAGTCGTCGGTGGCGTGCAGAGCACGTTCGCTGAACCACACATCAAAGTGCACGTTGAAGTCGGCGAGAGACTTCTTAATCTCGCCCAGTTGCAGTTCGTAGCCACGCTCACGAGCAACCGCGATCGCAGCATCATGATCGAGATCAAGCAGTTCAGGGTTCGAAGCAAGAACGCCCTTGGCAAGCTCGGCAATGTAGGCGCCCGGGTAGCCGTCTTCCGGAGTCGGTTCACCCTTCGCCGCAGCCAGAATTGAGGCCGCAAAGTTGTCCATCTGGTTGCCGGCATCATTGACGTAGAACTCGCTCACGAGCTCAGCACCGGCAGCCTTCAGTATGCGGGCGAGCGAATCGCCGAGAGCAGCCCACCGGGTGTGACCGATGTGTAGTGGGCCAGTGGGGTTGGCCGAAACGAATTCGAGGTTGATTGTCTGACCCGCGAGCGAATCGTTGTGGCCGTAAGCCTCACCCTGCTCGACGATGGTTTTCGCAAGCGCACCAGCGGCAGCAGCATCCAGCGTGATGTTAATGAAACCGGGGCCAGCGACATCCACAGCGGCGATGCCATCAATGGTGAGCACTTGCTCGGCGATCTCAGTGGCCAGCTCGCGCGGGTTCGCACCCAACGGCTTTGCCAACTTCATAGCGACATTGGATGCCCAATCACCGTGATCGCGATTGCGAGGTCGCTCTAACACCAGATCGCTCACGGTCAGGCCCAGATCGGGCGTGCCGCGGTCAGCCGCAATGCGGGTGACGACAGAAAGCAGGGTGGCAGAAAGATCAGCAGGATTCACACTGTTAAGAGTACTGGGTGGTCGCTACAGTTCTGTTCGGGATGGCTGGAATGGTTCATGACTTGGCCGGGTCAATGCACGGCATTGCCGGTGCGGGTCGCGAGAATGGGACCATGGCTCTTCGACTTCGCGTTCTTCCTGCAGTTATCGCGCTCAGCGCATCCGTTCTTCTGTTGACCGCATGCGTTCAGGCCGAGCCGGACCCAACTGGCCCGACGACTAGCCCAAACCCCACGCGCACGATTGACCCCTCGAACACTTCTACTGCGACGCCTGAGCCCACCGCAGTTGCGACGACCGACCCCGAGGCGACCGCAGTCAGCATCAAATGCACCGCTTTGATTTCGCCCGAAGCCATGTATAACTACAACCCCAACTTCTTGCTACTGAACGACTTCACCCCTTCGGCTGGTTCCCCGGCAGCCACCGCGATTGCCTCGAAGGGTGTCGCCTGCCGCTGGGAGAACTCCACCAGCGGAGTGACGATCGATGTTTCCGTGGCTCAGCCTGCGCCCAACAAGCTCGACGGGTTGAAGTCGAACGCAGGCAGTCGCGCGAGTGGATTCGACGGCTACTTCGCGGTAGCTGGCGGCATCGGCACCGCACAGGTATTTAGCGGCGCCTATTGGTCAACACTCAGTTCGAAAGCATTCTTCGAAACCGGAGATGTTGTCGAGCTCGTCTCCGACGTACGCTCAGCCCTCAACTAGCGAACGCGTACTTTCGCTACCAGAAATCGTTCGCAACCACCGTCCACGGCTCCCTTATCGCATGGTCCGGGCACGGCCGTGCCCCTCGAACAGTGCGACCAGCTAACCCAGGTGATACCCCCGCGGTTACGCCCTCGGGGGTATTCTCGTATAAGCAGACAACGCGAAGAGGTGTCCATGATGCGATCGGGGTCCGTCATCTCTCCCCACCTGCGAGCTGGAGCAGTGCGGCAGCAGCAGGTTCGTGGCCGTGCCTCCCGGCGCCAGGACGCGATGACCGTTGCCGCGGGAGCGTTGCTGGTTGCCGCTCTTTTCAGCGACGGATGGGCGCATGCGAATGTTCCGGAGATGGAGGGATTCTTCACCCCCTGGCACGCTGCCCTGTACACCGGTTTGGTCATCAACGCTGCGTGGATCGCGTGGCTGGCATGGTCTGGCAGGGTTGGTGATAGACGCCCAGTTTTGCCGCTCGGGTATGGGTGGGGAGCAATTGGGGTGGCAATCTTCGCCGCTGGTGGCCTCTCAGACATGATCTGGCACTTGGTCCTAGGGGTGGAAGTGGGCGTGGATGCTCTGCTGAGCCCGTCGCATCTGGTGCTGTTCACCGGCGGTATGCTCATCCTCACCAGTGCGCTGAGGTCACGGTGGGCGGCCGGGGACCTCTCCTCCATCGTCGCTCAGGGATCGCTCGCACTGGCGACAGCTCTGGCCTCCTTCTTCTTGCTCTACACCTCGGAGTTCGTGACCGTTGGCCCCACGATCCCCTACCTACGCCTGCCGGAAGGGGATCCCGGGCACGAGGAAGGTGAACTCCCAGCCTTGCTCGGGCTGGGCAGCTTCCTGGTCACCACCGCCGTCCTCATGGTTCCACTGCTGTTGGTCTGGCAGCGTGGACGTGCCCCGCGTGGACTGATCACCCTGTTGGTCGCGACCGTGGCATGGCTCAGCGCAGCCGTGGTGGATTTTCCGGTCGCGGTTCTGGCCGGGGCGCTCGGCGCAACGGTAGGAGCCCTTGCTGCTGATGTGTTCGTGCACGTGCTCGAGCGTCGAACATGGAACCATCCTGCGGCGCGGCTACCGGCGTTTGCCGCCGTCACTGCTGGCAGCGTGTGGACCCTACACATGGTCGCCTTGGCTGTGACGAGCGGACTGGAATGGCCAGCGGAGCTCTGGTCCGGGGTCATCGTGCTGTCATCGATGGCGGCAGCCGCGCTCGGCGGGCTCGCAACTGGCACATCACGCACCGCCCGCCAACACCTTGCCCAGCCCGTTGTGTAGGTATTGCCGCAGCACCACCATGTAAGCTCCTGCCCATGAATCCTGCACGTCGACTGCTGCACTCGACCGCGACCATCACACTGGCAGTGCTGCTGATGGCCGGTTGTGCGGCAAATACGCCCCAAGCAGTCACTCCGACTGACTCAGCCACCGCCGCCCGCCAACTCGGGCCCGAAGCCTTCGCTGCTGAGGTCGTCAGCGGCGACAGGTTCGTCATCAACGTGCACACCCCCGACGAAGGCGGGATCGACGGCACCGACGCCGACATCCCGTTCAACCAGCTCGAGAAGCGCGCGGCGGAGCTACCACAAGACCGCACGGCCGCGATTGCGTTCTATTGCATGTCCGGGGGGATGAGCGAGATTGCGGTCGATACCCTCGCAGGAATGGGCTACGTTGACCTGGTGGAATTGCGTGGAGGCATGATCGCGTGGGAAGCCGACGGCCGACCACTGATTTCACCGGCCGCAAGCCAAGAATCAGACGAGTCGAGCCGGGATTCATGAGCGGAGCAAGGTCACGCCCGGGAAAGGGTCGCTCGCAGGGGGTAGGTCACGTGCAGGGAAAGATCGGCACGCCTCGGGACCAGGTCAATGCTTCGCGTCCGAATCCCCGACCGACCAACCTCGCAACGGCGCAGCAGGCACGGTCCGATGGTAGTTGGGTCGTGTTCCTTCGTCACGCCGCGATGGCTGTGGTAACTGCTCTCCTCGTGTTCGGGTTCTGGTCGACTCGGATGGAGTGGACAGCGGACATGCGCCTGTGGCGCGCCATCGGGGACGCCGCGATCGTGCTACTTTTCGCCGCCCTAGCCTTGGGTCCGGCAGCCAATCTGTCAGCACGCGTGGGCAAGGGGGTGTCTTGGCGCCGCCCGCTCGGTATCTGGGCGGCTCTTGCTGCGATTACCCACTCAGTGCTGATCATCGACGGCTGGGCGCAGTGGAGCGTACGGCGTTTCCTCGGTTTTGAGTATCTGCCCCAGCTAGGGCGGGAGGTGCGACTGGAGCCGGGGTTCGGGCTTTCAAACCTGGTCGGACTCGTCGCGGTGATCTGGATGACCGTGCTGTTGGCTACATCGTCGGATCGAGCAGTGCGGTACCTTGGCCCCGCGGGTTGGAAGTGGGTCCAGAGCGGCGCCTACATCGTGTTCTACCTCTCCGTACTCCACTCAGGCTATTTCCTGTTTCTCCACTACACCGCGTCGTTCCACCGTGCTGTGCCCGATCCGAACTGGTTTCGTTTCCCGTTGCTGGCACTCGGGGCGATTGTCGTAGTGCTGCAATGGTGGGCGTTCACGCGCTCGGTACGTCAGCACCGATCGAGAAGGACGTCAGTGACTGCATCGAGCTGAGTGCGATGAGGCTTGGTGCTCAAGGTGCAAGTCGGCTCACACGACGAGCGGCATACCAAACGCTGCGAGCACTGGGCCTGCGGCGATCCCGATGATGAGAATCACAATCGCACCGACGACGGCGGCCCGAGAAGCCCCTAGGCGCGGAGGTGCAGGCGCACGTACGTCCGCTCCAGCTCGCGCGAACATCGGCGCTAGCCAGCGGAGGTAGTAGAACAGGCTTGCGGCGGTGTTGATCGCGGCGACGACCACGAGCCAAGCCAAACCACCGTCCCATGCCGCGGTAAAGGTAGTGAGCTTCCCGACGAAAACGGCGGTCGGCGGGGTACCGACGAGTCCGAGGAGGCTTACAACGAGAGCTCCAGCGAGCCACGGGTGTGCGGCCGCGACGCCGCGGTAGTCCTCGATCGAGCGGCGCTTTGGCAGCGCTGCAATGACCGCGAAGGCGGTGATGTTAGACGCGGCATAGCCGGCGAGGTAAAGCAGTAGGGAAGGCAGGGCAAGATCTGCCCGTCCTGCGACTGCCACGGGCAGCAGGAGATAGCCAACCTGACTTACCGTTGACCAGCCTAGAAGCCGCTTCACATCGGTCTGCCAGAATGCCGCGAGGTTTCCGAGTGTCATACTCACCGTGGCAATAACGGCCACTAACAACGGCCAGTCCACGCTGTCGGGAAGCAGTTCGAAGAAGCGATAGGCGGCGATGAGTGCGCCGAGCTTGGGAATCGACGTGAGGAACGCCGCAACCGCTGTTCCGGACGCCTGCGTCGCGTCGGGTACCCAGAAGTGGCCCGGAACGCCGCCCGCCTTGAACATCAGTCCCGCCATGACACCGACAATCCCGGCAAGGACGGCCGCGGGCGGCGCGTCACCGAGCATCGACTGCAGTTCGGTATACGACGTACTTCCGGCGATTCCGAACAGAACTGTCACCCCGAGCAGCATCGCGATGCCCATGAGCGCCCCGATCAGGTAGGTCTTAAGTGCGGCCTCGGCGGCACCGGGCAACCTACTCATTCCGACAAGGGCATAGAGGGGGATGCTCGCGAGCAGATATCCCGCAGCGAGCACGAGAAGATCGTTGGCTCCCGCCATCGCAATGGCTCCGAGTGCGGAAAGCATCATGAGCGTGTAGGTCTCGCTCTCCCGTGCAGTTCCGCCGAGCTCCTCGACACCGAGTATGAGCACGAGGATCGTCGCTAACGGGATGATGATCCGCGCGGCCCCGGTCGCGACATCCACCGCAAAGCCGCCCTCGAAAATCGTCATCGCGGGGGAAGTCAATCCGGCTACCGCCGCCGCAGCAGCCAGCAGCAGCGCTACGATCGCAACAGATCGTGTCACGACCTGCCGATCTCGGGGCAGGAATGACCCCGCAAGCAGCACGATCACCGCACCCGCGAGCACAAGGATCTCCGGCAGGAGCGCGAGGGTATCCTGTTGCATGTTCACGTGAACGCTACCTGCTGACGAGGTCGACGATTACGGATGACGCGGGCTCGATGATATCCAGCAGAAAACGCGGCACGATCCCGATGACCACAGCGAGGATCAGGAGCGGGGCGATCGCGAGGATCTCCCTCCGATCGAGGTCGCGGAATCCAGTGGACAGCCCCCGCGTCTCGCCGGTGAGCATCCGCTGCAGCGCTCGCAGAAACAGTGCGGCGGTGATCAGGATGCCCGGAAGTGCGAGCGCGGTCAACGGAACAGGTCCAATGCTGCCGGTGAAGATCTGGAATTCGGCAATGAAACCGCTAAACCCGGGGAGCCCGAGGGAAGCGAAGGCCGCTACCGCGAAAAAGGTGGCGTAGCGGGGTGCCGGGGCCGCGAGTCCTCCGTAGGATCCGATGTCATAGCTACCCTTGCGGTCATAGAGCACCCCAGCAAGGAGGAACAGCGCACCGGTGATGAGACCGTGGCTGACCATTTGAACGACCGCTCCGGTGACAGCAACCTCTCTCGCCTGGGCTGCGCTGTCGCTCACGACACCGGCCGCACCAACGGCCAGAATCACGTAGCCCATGTGGTTGACGGAAGTGTAGGCGATCATCCGTTTGAAGTCGGTCTGGGCGAGCGCGACGAGTGCTCCGTAGAGGACCGAAATGATGCCGACCACGACGATGATCCACGCCCAGTCTCGCCAGGCATCCGGCAGCAGGGGCATCGCAATCCGCACGAAACCGTAGGTGCCCATCTTGAGCAGGATACTTGCGAGCACGACAGAACCGATCGCGGGAGCGTCCGTGTGGGCGGGCGGCAGCCAGGTGTGAAACGGGAATGTCGGGGTCTTGATGGCGAGGCCGAGGAACACGGCCGCGAGCACGAGACCGCCAATGACCGGCTGGTCTCCGAAGGGTGGGTTTCGCGCGAGCTCGACCATGTTGAATGTCTTCGCGGCCGAACCTAGGTAGAGCCCAATGAACCCGACGAGCAACGCGAGCGAGCCGAGAAACGTGTAGAGGAAGAACTTCAGCGCGGACCGGGCTGCGTTGCCGTGTCCCCAACCGGCGATCACGAAGTACATGCCGACGATCGAAAGGTCGAAGAAGACGAAGAAGAGGATGAGGTCTTGCGCCGCGAACACACCAAGGCTCGCCGTCTGGAGGAAGAGAAATAGGGCCGCTTGCGAGCGGGGTCGGTCGGTGTCGCGCAGCGCGAATACGGCGCACACGACAAAGATGAGCGAGGTTAGCGCGACGAGAGGCAGCGACAGCCCGTCGACCCCGAGGTGATAACTGCTACCGACGTTCGGGATCCACGGCACCTGCTCCTCGAAGGCTAAAGCCCCCGCACCCGGGTCGCGATAGGCCAGCCACAGGCCGACCACCAGCCCGAGGTCGATGAGTGTGACGACAATCCAGATTCGGCGGGCTGCGACGTCTGGGATACGGGGCATGGTCGCGAGTACGATCGCGGCAAACACCGGAAGGAATACGATAATACTGAGCATGAGTTACCTTACGAGAAGGGTCAGGACGAATACGGCCGCAAGGGCGATCGCGATCTGTGCGTAGTACTGGTGAATCTTTCCAGTCTGAGGACGCCTCGCCAAACTGCCGAGTCGTCGTATGTGGCGTGCGAGACCCTCGACGGCACCATCGACGCCCCGTTCATCGGCACGCGCCGCACGCAAGCCTGCGAGAATACTCGCTCGTGCGGTCGCGTCGACCGCCGCATCGATCCCGGCATCGTCGAAGAGCCCGAGCCGTCGGGAGCCGCTCACAACTGCTCGTGCGGTCCGATGTAGACCGCGGTCGAGGATGCCGTCGTCGAATCTCGCGAGCGCCCCGCTGAGCACAAGTGTCGGCCGAACGATGACGATGTGTACGGCCTTCTCGAGACCGAGCCAGTTCACCGCCCAGGCTGGCTGCGGCAGACCTCGTCGGAGTCCGATCGCGACGATTGCGAGCATCGTGAGGGCGAGCACTGCCGAACCGGCGAGCTCGATCACGCTCGGTGTCGCAGTGCCTTCCTCCCCGAGCATCGCTTTCAGCGGCTCACTCACCGGCGGCAGTGCCAGAATCCCGAGCAGTGCCGCGCCGGTCGCGAGCACGATGAGCGGGATACGTTCGCCGCGACCGATGTGCCGCGTGCCAGGCTGCTCGTCGTCATATCCCGCTTCGGTCGTATCATCCGCTCTCCCCCACACGATGACGAGTGCCTTTCCGGAATAGATCGCCGAGAGCGCCGCCGCAGCGAGGCCGACAATGTAGAGCACAGGGCTCATCTGAAGGGTAACGGCCAGCAGTTCATCTTTGAGCGCCCAGAGCGACAACGGAGCGATGCCGGCGAGGGACAGTAACCCGACGGTGAATAACACCCCGACGAGCGGCCAGCGGCGCGCAGCGCCACGGAGTGCGAACAGCTGTTTGGTACCTAGCGCGGCAAGCCACGCGCCTGCGACGAGGAAGAGCAGGGCTTTGGTGGAGGCGTGCGCCACAAGATAGCTCGCACCGCCCGCAATCGACCCGACCCCCGCAGCGAGAACGACGAAGCCAAGTTGGGCCGCGGTTGATGCTGCAAGCAGCTGCTTGAGGTCGCGTTGAGCCACCGCAACCGCTCCGAGCAAGAGCGCGGTTAGTGCTCCGATCCACGCCACTGTGGTGCTCGCCCAGGCCGTTGCCTCGAGCAACGGCGCCACGCGGAGAAGCAAGTATCCGCCCATCGCAACCATTGCGGCCGAGTGCAGTAGGGCACTGACCGAGCTCGGTCCTTCCATCGCGCGGGACAGCCACGAGCTGAACGGTAACTGCGCAGCCTTTCCGAGGGCAGCGGCTATGATGCCTGCCGCGATAATGTCTCGCCAGGGCGAAGACGCAGCGGGTAGGTCGGCGAGTTCAAGGCTGGCGCCTCCGATCAGTGCGGCTCCCGCCGCGAGGTAGAGACCGAGATCGCCGGCCCTCGTCATGGTGAAGGCGACGAGTCCCGCCTGGACGCGCCGGTCATCACGCCATTGGAAGCCGATAAGTGCCCAAGACATCGCCCCCATAATTTCCCAAGCAAACAGTAGCGTTGTGAGCGTCGTCGCGGTCACGGTCACCGCGACGGCGGCGGCAAAGATCAGCATGAGACCGTGAAAGCGTTCCGGCGACTCCGTTCCTTCGGCAGCCGCAAATATCAGCACGAACAGGGTCACGATCGCGACGACAGGAAGCACGAAGGCGGAGAGCCCATCGACGGCGAGCCCTAGCGGCGCGCCAGCGACAAAGGGGATCTCGAATGCCGAGCGTGTGCCTGCCACGACCACGGCGAGCGCAGCCGTCACTGTCGCGGTCGTGAGCGAGACAGGGATCGCGACAGTGCGTGCGCGCCGCCCGGCGAGGCAGAGTGAAATTCCGGATACCGCAGGCAGCAGTACGACGAGAGCAAGGGCGAGCACACTCATCCGGAAAGGTCCGTCGCCGAGTCGGTCATATCTGAATTGCGAGAACGATGCAGGAGGGTTGCAACAGCGAAGCCCATCGCCATCTCGACGGTCATTGCGGCAATTACGACGAGCAATAGTACTTGGCCGTCCGGGGCTGGCGCGAGGAACCACCAGAAGGCGCCGGCCGCAAGGATGACGCCGTTTAGCATCAGTTCGAGCCCCATCATGACCATCACGACCACCTGTTGGGACAGCGCACCATACAGACCAACGCAGAACAGCGCGGCGGCGACAAGAAGAACGGCTTGGAGCGTCATCGGCCGAGACCTCCTTGCATCGGATCGTCGGGTGTGTCACGTTTCAGGTCGTCGCCCCAGCGATCGTACCGCCCGCGTGGGTTTGCGATCACGAGCCCAGCAATGATCGTGGCGAACAGCACGGGGCTGATGGTGAGCATCGCGAGCATCTTTGGACCCATGATCGCCTCGCCAAGCGAGGCGGTGAGGTCGGCGGCGGGCGCACCGATGCGTGCGGGCCACGGGATAAGCAGGGCTCCCGCGGCCAGCAGCACGAAAGTTCCTGCCGCCAAAACCGCCGACCAGCGTTTGTTGTGCGTCATGTCCATGGGCATGAGAGCCGGATTCATCCCCATGTACATCACCATATAGACGGCCATGATCGCCATCTCCATAACCATCATGAGAATCGTGATGATGCCGATGTACTCGAGGCCGACCATCACGAGCATGATCCCGACGGCGATGAACGAGACCGCCAGGGCGTAGGTTGCTCGCGCCATCGAATTGACCACGAAGACGGCGACACCGGAGGCAACGGATACAACCGCGAGCGCCCAGAACAGAATGTCAATCAACATCGTCAGCTCCCCATTGTGATGGTCGCGATGATCGCGACGATGAGTACCTGCAGGAGGGCCGCTGGCAACACGATGATCCAGGCGACCTCGGCGAACCGATCAGGGCGGATCGTAGGCACTCGGTGACGGATCGCGATGAAGGCAGCGAGCACGAGCGCAGTCTTGACGATGGTCCAGAGCCAGTCGGGCAGCAGCGGACCTGCTCCGCCGCCGAGGAAGAGCGGAACGGCGAACGCGGCACCCGCGGTAAGCACAGCGTAGCGGCCGGTGAGGATAAGCAGCCGGTCGACACCGGAAACGTCGGTGAGAAAACCACCGGCGATGTCTCGTCCCACTGCGGTGGCGTATGGTCCCCAACTCGAGAAGGCGATGACACTGCTGCAGAAGATGACAAAGGCGATGGGCATCCAGATCACGAACCACAGGTCCTGTTGAGCCGCGACGACGTCGCCAACTCTCAGACTTTGCGCCGCAACTGCTGGAGTGATCAGTGCGAACATCAGCGGCAGCTCATAGGCGACAGCGAGCGAGAGGAAACGATAGCCCCCCACGAGCGCATGCGCGCTGTTGGCCCCCCAGCCGATAAGCCAGAACAGCGCCCAGATCATGACATCCATCGTGTTGAACCACACGACACCGACGTCGAGGTCGGCAAGGGTCCATGGCCCGAGCGGGATGACCAGGATCTTCAGTAGCGCGACGACCACGAGGCCGCCCGCGCCCACCCGCCAGAGCAGAACATCCGCCGCGACGGTTACCTGTCGTCGCTGTCTCAGCAACCGCGCGACCTCGGCGAGCGGTGCGCTCGCTCCGGAGAGGAACGGTCGGCCAACGGATCGGCCCACGAGAGCACCGTTTAGCCCGGCTCCCGCGAGTGCCAACAGCAGCAGGCCGAGCGGAGCCAGAACTGCCCAGGCCGGGCTGACCTGCACGATTGTGTCAGCCATGAACGGCTCCATTGTCCGCAGCACCGCCGTGGCCACCATGGCCGCCGGTCGCGTCGCCGTGATCAGCATTGTGCGGGGAAACATCGTACGAAGCGACGGCCGCGGTGTCGAGACCGAGAGCGGCAATGAGCAGCCGAGCCGTTCCCAGATCCGTCCCGCGGAGGAGTTCCGGCAGCGTAGCGAGGCGGTTCTGAGTCTCCTGTGCTGCCTCAGCGCCTGTCAGCGGGCTCAACCGGAATTGCCCCGTGTCTGCAAGCTCGGTCGCCTCGCGCAGCCATCCGATCAACCGAAGGCGGATATCGCCGCTCAGCTTATTGCCAGATACAGCGGCGGCATCGGTGCCCTCGCTCGCCACATCCACAGTTAGGCCTTTGAGGGACCAACGCAGCACAACCGAACGCTCCACACGTCGACGCAACCGATCGAGTGCCACTGCCTGATCGGCGATGACTACGCCACCAGCCGCGGCGTCGCGGAGCCGGCAAGCACTCTGCGCAGCAGAGCCCCACCCTGCAAGCGCGAGCAGCTGCACTGCCTGGTCGCAGAGCCGGATGATTCTCCGCCGAGGCTCCTCCGCAATAGGCGTCTCGAGTTCCGCCGATCTCGATGCTGCGGCAAGAATCCGGGCCTCTGCGCTGACGATCACATCGCCCTGTAGTACGCACTCGACGACGAGCCCGGCTGGCCAATGCGATAACACCGGGCCAAGGGGCATGGTGAGTACATCCATCTCGAGTCCATCCCGGTCATCACCGCCGCTCGCAAGAGGAATGCCGTTAATTAGCATCTCCATGTTCTCGTGGCCCATACCCGCATGATCCATACCCGCATGATCCATGCCCGCTTCGTCTTCGCTATCCGTCATGTGCATGCCTTCGTGCATGTCAGGACGCGCAGCCCCGAAACCGGCATCGGCCGGGACCTGCTCATGGGCACCGTGTTCCTCGTGGCCGACGGCATCCGGTTGAGAGTCTTCCGGGACTGAGGATCGAGATCTGGATACGGCATCGTGGCGCTGTCGGGAATCATCGACCAGGTCTGCCACGGCAGCATCGAGCGAGACAGCTATACGGGCCGACCCGGTGAGGTTCACGAGAGTCCGCGGTCCGGGAAGCTGATCCCAGACTCGGTCACAGACTGCACGGAGTTCCTCCCCAGGAGTCCCGCATATTGCGAGCAGGTCGGCATCTGCCGGGGAGAGAGCGCTAATCCAGCCGCGCCGGTTGAGCTCCGCCTCAAGCAGCATCCGTGTTTCACTCCAACCGGGTACCTCGACGATCAGAACGTGCACAGCAGTGGCAGCTAGTCGCGCGACCTGCGAGGTCACACCCATCGCAGGGAGCCTTCCCGCCATGCCCAGACGACACCAACCATGAGCAGCCCGAGGAAGACGAACATCTCAATGATTGCTGTGGGGCCCTCATTGACCACGACAACCGCCCATGGATACATGAATAGCATCTCGACATCGAAGACCAGAAAGATCAGGGTGAGTGGGTACCAGCGGGCGTGATAGCGGGACAGGGCGTGCTCCCGGGGATCCCACCCCGACAGGAACGGCATGACCTGAATCGGGTCTCTCGATACGGCCGTGACTCGTGCCACAAGGTAAAGAATGCCGATACCGGCCATAGCCACCCCGAGGATCACCGCGACACTGATGTAGGCCGACATGCCTTCTGGCCTCCCTCGCTGCGCGGGTGTCGAGAAGCACCGATGTCAAGCAATCGACACAACGACGATACGTGGATGACTTTACCATCGCTGCCGTATGCGACAAGCCTCAAAAAGCGCACGAGCACCTCCGCTAGTGCGAGTGGGTACTTGGCTCACGCACCTAGAACCTGACTGAACTAGCCCTGTCTGGAGCCACTGGCTTGAGACGCTCGGCCAGCGCTTCAGCTACATCCGTTATCACGCCCGCGGGAATGGTCTCTCAGATCGCGAGCCCACCGACAACGGCGTCCCGAACGCGTCTCACACCTCATTCTCACGGGGGCGTATGGGCGCGGCATCATGGCGCGAAAGTCGGGCGAAGACGCGCGTCCGAAATGGAACTTGAACACCAGATGATCAAGGTTGGATGGGGCCGAGCCGACCCGATCTATCGTCGCGTCGTCACCTCATTCATCATTGCCGAGGCCTCTGAGACGCAGATGCGGAGTGCCCGACTCGAAAGAAAGGATGTTAAGAGTCTGGAATCGTCAACCGCAAAAGAACAATTTTGCGGTTGAGCACTCTTCGGCATATCTTTGAGGATGCTTGATCCCACCAACTCCTCAAATCTCGATGGCCTGCGGGTCGTCGCACACCCGTTGCGCCTGCGCTTGCTTTCGCTTCTGACGGCAGAGGCACTCAGTGCGACCGAGGCGGCACGCGTCTTGGGCGAGAGTCAGGCGAACGTGAGTTACCACCTTCGCCGTTTGGCCCAGGCCGGGCTAGTTCAGCTCGTCGAGGAAGCGAATATTCGCGGCGGGACTGCCAAGCGCTACCGACACGACTCTGCGAGCGGTGAAACGCTCGGCTCGGGCAGCATCGATGAACATCAGTCGCTGATGAGCTCGCTTGCCTCAGAGCTGATCGCCCGCAGTACGCGCTACGTTTCGGGATCCAAATTCACTTTCACCGAGGCGGAAGTCACGGTTTCCCCCGAGGTCTGGGCACGCGTCCTCGAACTCTCCCGCGAGGTAGGAAGAATTATCCACGATGAGGCGCTGCCCGCTGGCACGCCCGACGGCATCCGGATCAGTGCGACTCTCGCCTTCTTCGAAGTCGCGAAACCTGACACAGCCCCACGCGTGTGAATCGCGGCTACCTCGAGGTATTGCGCACGCCCGGTGCTCTCAGGGTTTTTGCCCCCGCGCTCATTGGACGTCTCTCGTTCGCGATGGTGACCCTCGTACTGCTTTTCGCGGTGCAACAGAGCACAGAGTCGTTTGCAGTGGCCGGCTCGGCTGCCGGGGCATTCGGGCTCGCGAACGTAATCGCCTCCCCCTACCGCGCACGATTCGTCGACCGGTACGGCCAGCGGTTCGCGCTCAACTCGCTAGCGATCGGATTCGCCGCGGGGCTCAGCGGGATTGCTGCATTGACTGCTCGGCCCGACCCCTCGGCAGGATTGGTCATCGGGCTCGCGGCCATTGTTGGCTTGTTTCCGCCACCACTTGGAGCCTCGATGCGTGTGCTGTGGGGATCACTCACACCGCCGGGAGCATTGCGGACGAAAGCGTACAGCGTCGACGCGGTCTGTGAAGAACTGCTCTTCACGACGGGTCCACTGATCGCAGCCGCCATCGTCGGCGCGGCATCGCCGCCGGTCGGGTTGCTCGCGACCGCCGCTGTGGCGCTCGCCGGAACCGTCGGCATGACAAGTAGTGCGCTTTCCCGACGGCACGGCGTCGCAACACCTTTCCTCAGTAAGGCTTCACGTCCGCTACGACAGAGTGGATTCGTCGCAATTCTGATCGCGTTGCTCGGAGTGGGAGTAGTACTCGGAACAGTGGAGGTCGCCGCACCCGCAGTCGGTGACAGTCAGGGCTCGGTGAGCTTGGCCGGCATCCTCCTTGCGGCGTTCGCAGCCGGAAGCGCAATCGGAGGCTTGCTCTATGGCCAGCGGACGTGGAGGAGCTCGCTTGCGAAGCGACTACTCATCTCGGTCACAGCCATGACCGCCCTGTGCGCACTTCTGGCAGTCATCGAATTCGCCGTTGTCCTTGGATTCGGGCTCGCCTTCGTCGGTTTCTTCCTGGCACCTTCGCTCGTGACCGGCTACTTGCTCGCCGACGAGCTCACCGCTGTTGAGGTGCGCACCGAGGCATCTAGCTGGATCAACACCGCGGTCAACGCTGGTGCAGCAGTTGCCGCGGTGGTCGTAGGGTTCGCTGTGGACTCGCTAGAACCCCGACTTGGGTTCATCATCGGTGCTGGGGTGGCATTAGTCCTCGTGCTTGCCGCAGCGGTGCCGCTGCTCAGAAGTTCACGCGTCTCCGCCGCTGCGGGACTGCCCGAGCTGGAACACGACGCCCTCGGCGCCTGACCGTAACCGGCGCAGACTACATAGTGCCCGACATCCGGAGCCAACACATTGGAGCACAAACTGCCGATATCACGGATGCGCTCTGTGTGCCCGGAATCTAGCGTTGAAAGCGTTCCACCAACCGCCAATTCATCACAAAGCTGACCGACACCATGGTGGGAATCGAGGGCGAAAACATGCGCTCCGTCACCTGGTGTGTCGTCGAAGAGGTGAGCAGCGGTGACTGGGGAATCGCCGGACAGCCGCTGACTACCGAAGACGTGCTCACGCTCGCGCGAGGTACATCCGTCTGATTGTCACAGCTACGAATCAGCAGAATGCAGTTAAGCGTCGCCTCCCGTCAAGCGGCGCTTTTCTGAGTGCCGAGTGGCTCCGATGCAAGCTTCTTAGGGGCGTGGCGACTAGGGAAGCTGGACTGGCGAACGATGATCGTCGTTCGGCAACACATCGGCCGTTGCGGTGATCACAAGATTCTGCAGGAAGAGGTCGGCCCAGTGATTAGTGAGGAACGCGACGTCTGCCGCATCCCGACCTGTCGCAATGCGCACGAGTGACTGGCGTGGAGCAAGCCCCGTGGAGTCAACGATCCACCACGCGCCGTCTACGTAAGCTTCGGCGACCGCATGAAAGTCCATCGGGCTGAGCCCTGGCGCATACACCGAGGCGTAGCGGGCCGGCACATCTTTCGCCCGCAACATCGCAATCGTCAGGTGCGCATAGTCGCGACACACACCCCGTCGCGCTAACAGCGAGTGCGCCGCGCCATCAGTCGCAACAGAAACACCCGGGGTGTAGCGGAGATTCTGCGACACCCAATCGCGCACTGCCTGCACCAACTCGTGGCCGGTCTGGGTCGGGAACAGCGAGCGAGCAGTAGCGGTGAGCACGTCAGACTCGCAATACCTGCTGGGGCGCAAGTACTCGACTCGATCGAGCTCGTTGAGCGGCGCGGGCTCGGGGGATGCCTCTACGGTGGCGGCGTAGTCCACCACTAGACGCCCAGGCCCCGCAATCAGCGAGTGCAGGCGACTACCGCGCGCATCGACCAATTCTGTCGGCTGCTGGGGTACGCCATCCAACACAAAATCAATGGACTCGGATGCCGTCGGCCAGTGTGCAGACACGGCAATGCTGAACACCATTTGGGTGCGACCGCGAAGGTCAAGTTCTTGGTGGGATGAAACGGTACGCAGCATGGTTCGATAATGTCACGAGAAGCTGAGGTGGGCATCAGAACAACGTGCTAATTGTTGGGGCGATTGCTTGCTAAGCTAGCCTCCTTGCCTTCGTAGCTCAGGGGATAGAGCGCCGGTTTCCGGTACCGTAGGTCGGGGGTTCGATTCCCTCCGGGGGCACTGTTATTTAGGACGCGGCGGTGTCGTCCAACGCTCGCTCAGGCAACCACCGCATCATTCATGCCGGTGATCTTCATCGTGATGCTCGCTGTCTTCTTTCCGCGAAAAGCGCGGGAAGCGACTGCGGCGTGATCAGCTAAGAAACAACGCAGCAGGCCTCTGCCCCAGCATCCGTGCTCGTGGCCACGGACGCGAGCATCTTGACGGGCTCCGCGAAGGCTTCACAGCACAGTTCGTAAACGTTGGAACGGCCTCGTGGCGTAACTGTGACGAGGCCGTTGTCGCGCAGTGGGGCGAGGTGGTGACTCACCAACGTTTGACTGAGGCCGGTGGCGTCCGTCAACTCGCGAACGGTGTGGGCGCGCTCCGTGAGCAGCAGTACAAGCTGCAGCCGGTTCGGGTCCCCCAACGCGCGCAGCAGCGGTGCGAGGGTTTGTGCCCGCTCAGCACTAGCCGACCAGATTGGCTTCTGAATCATCAGAAGATCGACGCGTTCACTCATAAGGACATTCTTGCACAAACACTCTGTTATCAACAGTAAATACTATTATTGTTAGCGAACACTGAACACGATTTCGAGGAGAGAAATGGTCGCCGCACAATCACCCTCCGTCACGTTGCCCGTTGTCGTCATCGGGGCTGGCCCCATCGGGCTCGCTGCCGCCGCGAACCTCGTCAAACGCGGCATAGGCGCGATCGTGCTTGAACAGGGTGACCATGCCGGGGCAGCCATCAGCGACTGGGGCCATGTGCCCTTCTTCTCCTCCTGGAAATTCAGCATCGACCCTGTTAGTCACGAACTTCTCGACCGCACCGGCTGGCACTCCTCCGACGCCGATGCTCTCCCGACCGGCATCGAGGACATCTTGGCGTCAGCCATCATCGACGCATCGGGAACTTGGGGGCACAACAACCCGGTAGGCGCATCAGGGCTCCCCGCGCAAGGCGAAGCCGCCAGCAAGCGACTGGCTCGCCGGCCCGCTCCCCTCGAAGCCTCTACGGCGGCGGCAGCGCCGACGAACTCCCCGGCCGCGCGGCCCTCTCGGCACCCGACTCAAAGCAGCCGTCGATGCCGGAAAAATCACCCTGCTGACCGACTTCACGATCACGAACTTGGCGCCACAGGACGACGGGCGACTCCTCGTGACCAGTCGCAACCCCGACGGCAACCAATCCGTCACAGTGGATGCCCTAGCCGCCGCCACCGGGTTCCGCCCCGACCTCAGCATCCTGCGCGAACTGCACCTCAGCCTCGACCCCGTGCTCGAAGCTCCCGTAGCCCTGGCCCCGATGATCGACCCGAATGTACACAGTTGCGGAACCGTCTCATCCCATGGAGCGAGCGTGCTCGAGCATCCAGAGAAGAACGTCTACATCGTCGGCATGAAGAGCTACGGCCGCGCGCCGACCTTCCTGCTCGCCACCGGGTATGAACAGGTTCGATCGGTAGTGGCCGCCATCGCTGGTGACATTGCCAGCGCCGAGCGCGTCAACCTCTTGTTGCCCGAAACCGGGGTGTGCTGCACAACAAGTGGTGGATGCTGAGCCGCCAGCCAACCGCCCTCTGACCACTACCGCGCCTCTACTCGTCGAGCACGATCCCAAGGTGATTGGCCAGGAGAGGGGCTAGCTCGGCCAGTTGATGGTCGCGCCCTTGAGGTGCTCCACGCCAGTGAGATGCCTCAGCTCGAGCGAGCGAAGATCGACGTTTGTGAGCACGGAGGGCGTGAGGTCGAGGTTGTTGACCTGGGTGTTCGTGAACGAGACGCGGTTGGCGGTTGCGGTACCAAGATCGAGCTCGTCGATCAGGCAGTCATCGAAGAGAACGTCCTGCAGGTGTGTCCCACGCAGGTTGAGGTGCCAATACGGCAATGGCTGAAGCGAACAGATTTCCAGGTCGACTCGTAAAACTCGGCTGACCCCAGTCGAGATCCTTCAATGCTGACGTCACGAAGATTTGAGCGCGGCGCGATGAATATCGGCGCAGTGAGGCGTCCGAAGCGAGTCTCTACAAAAGTCGCCGCCCGAAAGTTGGTTTCGTTGGCTTCCAACTCGACAAACTCACACTCCGAGAAGGATGCGCCCGAGAGATCGTGCTTGCCCACTTCGGATGCCGTAAACCGCTCTCCGCTGTAGCTTTCGTGTGCCCGCAACGACTTCGCATCGCCGTCCTCGAGGTTCTGCAGAAGCAGAGCCTCGATAAGAGGAGCGGTCGTGAGGGTCTTCTTTGCCATGCAATCAGTTGCTTCCTAGACGAGTCGGTGGGAGAGGATTCGAAGCTACCCCACACCCCTGAGGCTGACTCCCATTATGAGGCTGACTCCCATTATTCTGTGTCCATGACGCCAACCACCCTTGCCGCCGATCGGGTCGCTCGTTTCGTCGGAAAGCTAGCGTGATCCACGAACAACGGTCGTTCCGCATCGGAACGTTGTCATTCCGCGCGCTCTCATCTTCGGGTACGGACGCCGACGGACGCACGCCGTTCGTCCTGATCCCCGGGATCGGCATGTCGCACCGGTACCTCGCGCGGCTTCACAACGTGCTGTCACAGACCGGCAAGGTCTATTCAATCGACTTGCCAGGCTTCGGCGGTCTACCAAAACCACCTGAATCTGTGGGGATTCCCGAGATGGCCAGAGCCCTCGGGCAGGTGTTGGACCTGCTCGGAATTGAGCGGGCTGTCTTAATCGGACATTCCATGGGAACGCAGTGGGTCGTCGAACTCGCCACACAACGGCCACAGCTGGCGACGCACGTTGTCGTCGTCGGCCCCGTTGTCGACGACGAGCACCGCTCGATAGTTGCCCAAGCAATCGCACTCGGCGCCGACTCACTCGGCGAACCGTTAAGCGGCAACCTGCTGGTCTTCTCCGACTACCTCCGTTGCGGTCCATCGTGGTTCCTGAGCCAGATGCGGCGCATGCTCGCGTACCGGATCGAGGATCGCGTTGGTGACCTCCAAGCGCCACTCCTAATCTTGAGAGGCGACCATGACCGCATCGTGGGGTTGGGCTGGTGCCGGCGATTGCGCCGTGAGGCCCGCACAGCGATGCTGGTGGCCGTCCCAGGCCACGGGCACCTTGTCCAACGCACCGCGCCTCGCGCCGTGGCATCCGCCATCCATGCATTAATTCGCACTCATACTTCGCCCGCCGGCTAATGCGAAGGCGCCGGTTGAGCCCCTAGCGCGCGTCGCTCGAGTGCGACTCCAAGAACTCGTAGAGCTCACGATCATCAACGCCAGGGAACGTTCCTGATGGCAACGGCGACAGGATGTGCGCGTGCAGCTTCGCGCTCGACCACGCGTTGCCCGCCCACCGATCACGCAAATCATCTTCCGGCTTACGGCAACAGGTCTCATCCGGGCACGTAGATGCCCGACGGTTGTCTGTCGCGCGGCCGCGGAACCACTTGGAGTGCGAGAACGGCACCCCGATGGTGATGGAGAACTCTTCGGCATCCGTAGTTCCCGTTTGGGTGGATTCGAAGAAGCTGCCATCGGGAGTGTCGGTGTACTGGTAAAACTCCGTGGTGCGGTTAGTGCGCGTGAACGCGGTTCGAGCGCTCCAATTGCGGCACACAAACTGACCCTCAGCCGAGCCAGTGACATCCACCGGCAAGCGCAATCCGTCGTTCTCGTACGCCTTGTAGACGGCGCCGTCATCACCCACCCGCAAGAAATGTGTCTCCAGATCGAGGTGTGAGGTCGCGAGATTGGTGAAACGCAACGCCGCGGCCTCGTGAGTGACGCCAAAGGCATCCCGAAAATCTTCGACTGCGATGTTGCGCTGCGCTTTGGCGTCGCTCAAGAACTCGACCGACTGCGTCAACGGCATCAGGACGGCCGCCGCAAAGTAGTTGATCTCAAGTCGCTGATGCAAGAACTCGGCGTAGCTAGTGGGCTCGGTGTGCCCAAGCACGCGGTGCGCCATCGCTTGAAGAGCCATCGATCGCAGGCCGTGACCGCCAGGAATGGATGCTGGCGGCAGGTAGATGCGACCGTGCTTGAGGTCGGTAACCGAACGCGCAGAATGCGGCAGATCGTGCACGTGCACGAGTTCGAAGCCCAACGATTCGGCCATCAGACTGACAGCGCGGTGGGTGAGCGCCCCCGTCGTGTGGTTGCCAGCAAGAGTCAGTTTTTCGGCTTCTGCCTCAAGATCTGGCAGGTAGTTGTCAACGGTGCGCATCTGCTGGCGCAGCTCAGTATTGGCTCGCCGTGCCTCCTCGGGAGTCGCAATGGCTTTGCGCGAACGAGTCGATAATTCATGGTGCAACCCGACGATTGCCTCAAGCGTTTCATCAGGAATACCCTTCGACGGGCGAATCTTGGGCAACCCCAACGACGCGTAAATGGTGCTGCGCTGCACCCGATCCAGCTCAATTTCTAACGCCGCACGTTTCGTGGGCGGTGCCTCATCAAGCAGATCAGCCAATTGGATGTCCGTGGCCGACGCAATTGCCGAGAGCAAGGTCAACCGTGGTTCGCGTCGCCCGTTCTCCATCAGGGATAGCTGACTGCCCGCGACCCCCACGCGGTCCCCGAGTTGGTCGAGGGTGAACCCCGCAGTGGTACGGAAATGTCGGATGCGTTGCCCTAAAGTCACAAGATCATTCACAGGTTCACTATAACTAAAGAACACAGATTCTTTTCAGTCGAATCCTCAGTAATGCACAGAAAAGTAGGCGACCATCGAATAAGAACAGTTTTTCACCACTACACACTTCAGCGGAAGGTAGAAATGAGCATCGCCGAGATGACAAAGACACACTTCTCCGCACCCAACGGAACCGACCCCCGTGTCATTGCCTGGGTGGAAGAGATCGCCACCCTCACGCAGCCAGAGGAAATCGTCTGGTGCACCGGCAGCCCCGAAGAAGCCGACCGATTCGCTGACGAGATGATCGAAGCCGGAACGCTCACGCGGCTCAACGACGAGTACCGCCCCCACAGCTTCCTCGCACGCAGTGACCCCAGCGATGTCGCACGTGTCGAATCACGCACCTTCATTTGCTCGGCGAAAGAAGAAGACGCCGGCCCCTCCAATAACTGGGCGCCTCCCGCAGAAATGCGCGACACTCTCGACGATCTCTTCGCTGGCAGCATGCGCGGTCGTCGGATGTTCGTGGTGCCGTTCTCCATGGGGCCTCTCGGTTCTCCCCTCGCCAAGATCGGCGTGCAGGTCACCGACTCCCCCTACGTCGTCATGAGCATGGGCATCATGACGCGAATGGGAACCGCTGTTCTCGAATCGATTGATGCCTCCACCGAATGGGTGCGCGCTATCCACAGTGTCGGAGCACCACTCGCCGCCAACGACACCGATGTGCCGTGGCCCTGCAACCAGACCAAATACATCAGCCACTTTCCCGAAACCCGCGAAATCTGGTCATTTGGTTCCGCCTACGGCGGCAACGCAATTCTCGCCAAGAAATCTTTCGCACTGCGCATCGCTTCGGTGATTGCGCGTGACGAAGGGTGGCTCGCCGAGCACATGCTTCTGCTCAAGCTCACCAACCCTCGGGGTCGTGTCTTCCACATTGCGGCGGCGTTCCCGAGTGCGTGTGGCAAAACTAATCTTGCGATGATCAAGCCCACCATTCCCGGCTGGAAAGCCGAAACGATTGGCGACGACATCGCATGGCTCGGCAAGGGAGCTGACGGCCGACTGCGCGCCATCAACCCCGAAGCTGGTTTCTTTGGCGTGGCACCCGGCACCGGAAACGCCACCAACGAAACCGCGATGGAAACCATCTGGGGCAACACCGTCTTCACCAACGTCGCCCTGAAGGACAACGGCGATGTGTGGTGGGAAGGCATGACCGATGAGGCGCCTGAGCACCTCATCGATTGGCAGGGAAACGACTGGACGCCAGAATCTGGCACCCCGTCGTCGCACCCGAACTCACGTTTTACTGTGGCAGCAGCACAATGCCCCACCATCGCAGATGACTGGGAATCGCCACAGGGCGTCGTCATTGACGCCATAATCTTCGGCGGTCGCCGCGCGACCAACGTGCCGCTAGTGGTGGAGGCACGAGATTGGGAGCATGGCGTCTACCTGGGCGCCACTATCTCATCTGAGCGGACGGCGGCCGCCGAAGGCACCATTGGCGAACTACGACGCGACCCGTTTGCCATGATGCCCTTCTGTGGATACAACATGGCCGATCACTGGGCTCACTGGCTCTCAGTGGGTCAAAATCTGCGCACATCGGGCACCGTCCCTCGCATCTTCCAGGTGAACTGGTTTCGCAAGGGCCCAGACGGCTCGTTCCTCTGGCCAGGTTTTGGCGAGAACTCTCGCGTGCTCGAATGGATTCTTGAGCGCGTCGACGGCAAGGTTGCCGCTAGCGAAAGTGCCCTCGGGTTGCTTCCGCGTGACGGCGACCTCAACATCGACGGTCTCGAGCTCAGCGATGACACCATGGAAAAGCTTTTCGCGATCGATGCCGACTCATGGCTCGCCGAAGCGGCATCCACTGAAAAGTTCTTCGCAACCTTCAATGGTCGCGTTCCTGCCCCAGTAACCCGCCAGCTTGAGCAGTTGAAAGCGCGCCTCCAGAGCTAACCAACGAAACCGTCTCGCCGTTCGTCTTTATTAGTGTGACCACAATTGCGCTAACTGTTGGCCATTCCTCGGCCACAATAGAGATGACGGCGAGGAGGGGCTCAGTGGCTGAGACCGAAAACACCCCTGCCCGCTGGGAAGACGTGGTCACGCAACTCGTCGAAGAGCGCGGCGAAGCCTTGACGCGCTATGCGTTCCTGATCTCGGGAAATCGGGAAGACGCATCCGATCTCGTGCATGACGCTCTCGTCAAAACCTTCGGCCGACTGCGCAATGGGTTCTCGATCGCCAGCGCTGAAGCGTACGTGCGCCGAGCGATCCTGAACACCTATCTCGATCGCGGTCGGCGCATCAGTCGCTGGCGCAAGATCGCGCACCTCACTGCTGAACCCGATAGCCAGCCATCATCGGATGTGGACACCGAGACCCGGCTCGACCTCCAGTCTCAATTGATGAAGCTTCGACCGCGCGAACGAGCCTGCATAGTGCTGCGTTACTACGAAGACCTCACAGTGGATGACATTGCCGAGACACTTCAGATCAGTTCAGGAGCGGTGAAGCGCTATTTGAGTGACGCTCTCGCCCGAATGGCTGTGAGCCTCGATCGCGCCGAAACACACGACCTAGGGAGCAACCATGGTTGATGAAAACGAACTGCGCGCGCACCTGTTTTCTGGTGAACAACCAGCAATTGAGATTGACACTGCTGCGGTAGTTTCACGCAGCAAAGCCCGGCGCCGTCCGCGCCAGTTGGCGGTTGGTGTCGTGGGTGCGCTTGCGGCAGCCTCTCTTCTTTTTGCGGGCATCAACACGTTTCCTCGCACCGGTGAGCTCACAGCAGGCAGCAGTGTGGCAGAGGATTCCAGCACTCGCATGGATAGCGAGGGCGGTGCAGACTCGGCTGAGTCTTTTCTCGCGCCCGAGAATGACGCAATCGCCGAGACGTGCGGCGCGATCATCCCGACCACCGCAGCGTCACCCTATGGCCTCGCTCTTGAGCTTGACCTTTCCAGCCCGCTGACGGCATCCGGCAGCGCCTTCGGCACGGTTCGCCTCACGAATACCTCGGATGACGCTGTGACGGGAACCACAGCATCGGTACCCGACGTGAACCTGATCCGTGAGTCGGTATCCATTTCGCACAGCCCTGACGCACAGATCTTGTCGGTCATCCCTGTGAATTTGCAGCCAGGTCAGAGCATTGAATTTGCCATTTCCATCGCCATCTATGACTGTACGACGATTGATACCGGCGGCATGATCGACCCCGGAATCTACACGATCAGCACCTCTCTAGCCTTTGTGCCAACGGACCCCGAAGATGGCGAGGCTGCCGAAGTGCGCAGCTCACCGTCGACCATAGTGCTGCAGTAATCTCATCTCGCTTCGCTAGACTCCTCCTGTCACTTTCGTCGACGAAGGAGCACCCGTGAAGGCTCGACTGGCCACCGTATTAGCGCTCGCTGCGGGACTCGCACTTATGACCGCGGGCCCGGCGCTTGCCGACGATCCCGTAAGCCTCGATGGCGCCTATGTCATTGATTCTGCTGGGGTGCTCGACGGCGACGATGCCGGCATTGTTACGGCGCTCGATTCGCTGTATGAGCGGGCCGGCATCCAACTCTTTGTCGTGTACGTCGACGAGTTCACGAACCCCAACATGCCTATCGACTGGGCGAATGCCACGGCAGACGCCAATGGGCTCGGCGATGACGATCTTCTGCTCGCGGTTGCGGTTTCGCAGCGCCAGTACGCCCTGTCCGTCGCCGCAGATGCGCCAATAACAGACGCCCAATTGGATGCCGCCGAAAGCGCCATCGAGACGGAACTGCGCAACGACAACTGGGGTCAAGCCGCTATCGCGGGCGCGAACTCGCTCGCAGGCGAGGCATCACCCGACTCTCCCTCATCATCGAGCGGGGGTATCTCTGTCTTGCCGATTGTCGGAGGCGCGGCAGTGATCGGCGTTGGTGTGTATGCGATTTACCGGATGCGGCGCCGTGGTCGCGCTGGAGGAGGCGAGAGTCCTGTCGAGAGTGTCTCGCAGGAGGAACTTGATCGTCGTGCCGGTAGCGCTCTTGTCGAGTTGGATGATGCCCTCAAGACGAGCGAACAGGAACTCGGTTTCGCGGTCGCACAGTTTGGCTCGGCTGCGACGGCAGACTTTGAGGCGTCACTAGCGGAGGCCAACACCACGGTTGCGCAAGCGTTTCGCATCCGACAGAAGCTCGACGACAGCGAGCCAGAAACTGCGGAGCAGAGGCGTGCGATGACGATCGAGATCATCGAGCTGTGCGAACATGCCGACGAGTTGCTGGATGCTCAGGCTGAGGCCTTTGACCAACTGCGGCAGCTCGAAACTAATGCACCAGCAGTGCTGGCCGAGACGTCTGCACTGATCGCGACGGCCAGCAATCAACTCCGCGCGGCAGAAAGCGCCCTGACTGCATTGACCGCGCGTTACGCACCATCTGCACTCGATTCGGTCGCCGAGAATGTTGAACGCGCGCGCGCCCTGCTCTCGGCTGCCGTTGAATCGTCAACGACCGCGAGCGCCGCGATCGAGGCCCAGCAGCCCGGTGAAGCGGCCGTTGACGTGCGCACCGCGCAGGCCCAACTCGGCCAGGCGATCCAGCTGATGGACGCGGTGGATTCACTGACAACAGAGCTACAGTCAGCAGAGGGCGAGCTTGCAGCCGCAATCACTGACACCACCGGCGATATTGCCGCCGCACGCGCGCTGCCCCGCGATGACACGTCTGCAGCGTTGCAGCCACACATCGCAGCCGCTCAATCGGCTCTCGCATCGGCGCAGGCAAACTCGAGCGATCCAGTTGCAAGTTTGAGCATTCTTGGCGACGCGAATGCTGCCCTCGAGACGGTCTTTGTCGGGGTGCGCGATCAGCAAGCTGCGGTCGCGCAGGCGGCTACACAGTTGAGTGCTGCGCTTGCTGGAGCACAGTCAAGGATCACCACTACCGCACAGTTCATTACGACTCGTCGCGGCGGTGTCGGTTCCGAGGCGCGAACGAGAATCAGCGAAGCAGACCGTCAGGTGAAGCAGGCGCTGGCGCTGCAAACATCCGATCCGGTTACTGCTCTGACTCACGCACGACAGGCCGACCAGCTGGCCGCGACCGCCTACGAACTCGCACAGCGCGATGTCTCACAGTTCACGACCGGAGGCGGTTCGGGCTCGGGCATGGGCGGGCTCGGTGGTCTCGGCGGGTTCGGCGGAGCTGGCAGAGGCAGCTCGGGCGGCGACCTCCTCGGTGGACTCATCGGCGGCCTTATCGGCGGCAGCTTGGGTTCACGATCGTCGCGATCAGGCCAGGGCCCATCATGGGGCGGCGGCTCATGGGGCGGCGGCTCTGGGGCGAGCGGTCCTCGATCCGGCGGTTATCGCTCAGGCGGCAGCCGTCGTTCTGGAGGAAGTTCTGGTCGCAGCGGTGGCGGCCGCAGTCGCGGCGGTAGATTCTAAGTACGGTTTGCTCATAAAACTCACGAAAGGCATATCGCATGGCAAAGCAGTCAATCCTTGGACGTATCTCACAACTACTCAAGGCGAATATCAACTCGATTCTCGACCAGGCCGAGGACCCTCAGTTGATGCTCGACCAACTAGTGCGTGACTACACAAACTCCATTGCCGATGCGGAGAGCGCCGTTGCTCAGACCATCGGCAACCTCCGGCTCATGGAGCAGGATCACACGGAAGACAGGAATGCGGCAGCAGACTGGGGCCGCAAAGCCCTGGCCGCTAGCAACAAAGCTGACGAACTGCGTGCCGGCGGCAACTCTACCGACGCCGACAAGTTCGATAACCTCGCGAAGATCGCGATCGGTCGTCAAGTCTCCTCCGAGAACGAAGCCCGCGCCGCCGCACCCACAATTGCCTCACAGACTCAGGTTGTCGACCAGCTCAAGAGCGGCCTCGACGGCATGCGCGCAAAGCTCGGTGAGCTGACCTCTAAGCGCGACGAACTCGTTGCTCGCTCGAAGACTGTCGAAGCTCAGTCGCAAGTCCACGATGCTCTCAAGTCGATCGACCTGCTCGACCCCACGAGTGACCTCGGTCGCTTCGAAGACAAAATTCGGCGCGAAGAGGCCAAGGTGCTTGGGCAGCAAGAGTTGGCGGCATCCAGCCTCGACGCTCAGTTTGAAGGCCTCGAAGACGTGGGCAAGCAGGGTGAAGTTGAGGCACGTTTGGCGGCTCTCAAGTCGGGCGGTACGAAGGCCGTTACGGCTGGCGAGTAGTTCGCGCGCGAAATCTAACGAATGACGATCAACTATGTTGTCGTTCCACAGTGGCAAGGTTCGGGGTCTTCTCGAGCAATGCAACTCGTGGACGGTGCCGAGTCGATTCGGGGCGATCTTCCCTTCGCATCGACTCGCACCGTAGACGTACCTCTCGAAGCGGGCGACCACCAGGGCACGGGCGTTCATCGTCTGAGTTCGCTGCTTCTCGTGAGGGAACGAGCTCTTCAGATTTATGCCGCTGACCCCGCAACCTATGTGACGATTGGCGGCGATTGCGGCGTTGAGCTGGCCGCCATTGAGCATGTCAGCGCCAGCGTGCCAGCCGTGGTGTGGATTGACGCGCACCCCGACCTGCACACTCCAGAATCAAGCCCGTCTGGCGCGTTCACCGGGATGGTGTTGCGGACGCTTCTCGGTGACGGGCCCGCAGCACTCGTGCCCGGGCATCCACTCAGCGCAGATCACGTGATTCTGGCAGGTGTGCGCTCGGCCGACCCTGAGGAAGATGCGTACATTCAGGATGCCGGCATCCGTTTGATCGGCGCTATTGAGTTCTCCCCTGAGGCAATTCTCGAAGCGATCGCCGCGACAGGCGCGGACTCCGTGTATCTGCACATCGACCTCGATGTGCTCGACCCTGCCGACTTCGCAGGGTTGGGTTCGCCAGTGCCGTTCGGGATCTCGCCCGCACTTCTCGCGGAGACAATCCGTGCGGTGGTAGCAAAGTATCCACTCGCTGGCGCCGGAATCACCGAGTTTGCTCCGGCATCCGTCAGCCAGGCAGCGGATGATCTGCCGACCATTTTGCGGTTGATCGGCGCAATTACTTCTGCACGCTAGGGCACAGATCGTTCAGCATCCAGCGACACCGCCGCGCCCGCGTCGTAGTCTGGGAACATGACTGATTCCAGCCCCAGTGCCGCAAAAGTTACTCTCGAGCGCGACGGTCACGTTCTACTCATCGGTCTCAATCGGGTCGACAAACGCAACGCCGCCGACCTCGAACTTCTTGAGCAGCTTGCTCTTGCCTACGGCGAACTTGAGCGTGACCCCGAGCTACGCGCCGGTTTCGTTTTCGCGCACGGTGACCACTTCACTGGCGGCCTTGACCTGGCCGACATCGGGCCGCGAATCGGCGCCGATGGGCTCGATATGGTGCCCGAGGGCGGAATCAACCCTTGGCAAGTCTCGGGCAAAAAACTCTCCAAGCCGGTCGTGATCGCGGTTCAGGGAACCTGTCTTACTCTCGGAATTGAGCTCATCTTGGCCAGCGATATCGCTATCGCCGCCGATTCGAGTGTCTTCGGCCAGGTAGAAGTGTCTCGCGGCATCTTGCCCTTCGGGGGAGCAACAATTCGGTTCCCGCGTCAAGTGGGCTGGTCGAACGCGATGCGGTGGATCCTCACCGGCGATAGCTTCGATGCCGCCGAGGCTCACCGCATCGGACTCGTCCAAGAGGTGGTGCCGCATGGCGAACAGTATGCCCGGGGACTTGAGCTCGCCCAGCGCGTAGCCGCCCAAGCGCCACTCGCCGTGCAAGCCGCACTCAAGAATGCCAACATTGCGGTTCGCGATGGCGACGCCGCAGCAGAGGTTGCTCTGCAGCCGGAGCTCGTCGCGCTCGCGCAGAGTGAAGATTCCCGAATCGGAATGCAAGCATTCATGACTCGCACGACCGCATCCTTCATCGGAAAGTAGGGGAACCGTGGCTGACAATACGTGGGATGTCATCGTTATCGGCGCTGGCGCTGTGGGCGAGAACGCTGCAGACCGGGCAGTGCAAGGCGGACTGAGCGTCGTTCTGGTTGAGAGCGAGCTCGTTGGCGGCGAGTGCTCCTATTGGGCGTGTATGCCCTCGAAGGCGCTTATCCGCAGCGGGCTCGCACTGCGGGCAGCCGAACGCGTCGGCGGCGCAGCACAGGCCGTCACTGGCGGTATTGATGTTGCCGCACTATTGGCCCGGCGTAACAGTTTCACTAGCAACTGGGATGACGCTGGTCAGGTTCGCTGGGTTGAGAAAGCCGGCATCGACCTCATCCGTGGGCACGGTCGCCTCGACGGCGCGAAACGCATCACGGTCACCGCTGAAAACGGCGACGTGACAACGCTGACCGCCAACCATGCTGTTGTGGTTGCCACTGGCTCAGACCCGAAACTCCCCAACATTTCCGGGCTCCTCGAAGCCGAACCGTGGACCCCTCGTGAAGCAACCTCCGTCAAGGACGTTCCCGAATCGCTCGCGATCATCGGTGGCGGAGTGGTTGGCGTCGAAATGGCGACCGCTTATCGCGACCTCGGTGCCGAAGTGATCCTCTTCGCCCGCAGTGGATTGCTCAACGGTCAAGAGGACTTTGCCGGCGACATGGTTGCGAAAGCGCTCCGAGAGCGCGGCGTCACCATCGTCAAGGCCTCCCCTACGCGCATCAAGCGCACCGCCCACGGGGTCGACATCGATACGGAGACGGAGAGTTTTGCGGCATCCGAAATTTTGGTAGCGACAGGTCGCACCGCTCGCACCAACGACATTGGTCTTGAGAGCGTTGGGCTGACCGCTGGAGACTGGCTCTCGGTCGACGACACAATGCTGGTGTACGACACCGACTGGCTCTACGCCGTTGGCGACGTCAACCACCGCGCACTGCTTACCCACCAGGGCAAGTATCAGGCGCGCGCTGCCGGTGACGTGATTGTCGCCCGCGCGAAGGGCGCACCAGTGGATGACGCCCCGTGGGGCGCGCATGTTGCCACCGCAGACCACGGCGCTGTTCCGCAAGTTACCTTTAGCGACCCCGAAGTTGCGTCGGTGGGCATTATGTCTGAGGATGCCGAGAAGCAGGGCATCGATGTTCAGGTTGTTGACTACAACATCGGCTGGGTCGCCGGCGCGAGTCTGCAGGCCGACAACTATGAAGGTCAGGCACGACTCGTTGTTGACCGCGAACGTCAGGTCATTGTTGGCGCGACCTTTGTGGGGCAGGATGTTGCCGAATTGCTTCACTCAGCAACGATTGCCATTGTTGGCGAAGTTCCGATTGCGCGACTCTGGCACGCTGTTCCCTCGTACCCCACGATCAGCGAAGTGTGGCTGCGACTGCTTGAAGCTATCGGGCGGCCCTAGCCACACCAGCGGCAGGTGGCAGCAATGGCCGGCAGCAGCCGAGCGATTAAGAGACGGTGAGCAGGCCCACAACATGAACGTTGAGACGACGTGAATACTTCGAGAGGCGCACGGTTGGGGCGCGCGCTCGCCAACGCTGAGCATAATCCGCGGGCACAGCGCGTATTGCTGCACCCGGCACTGACGCGACCCGGTTATTGGTTCGCTACGGCATCCGGCCTGCTGTGGGGTGGGCTGCTGAGCGGGGGCCGGGTGCGCTCACGTGGAGGCGTGTTAGTCGCGTCGCCACTGCCTAAGTGGGCGTTTGGCCGCGGCGGCACGACGATTGGCGCTGTCTTTCTGACGGGCGACAATGCGAGTGACTCTGTGCTCGAACATGAGGCTGTGCATCGTGCACAGTGGCGACGCTACGGGTTGTGGTTCATTCCGCTATATTTGCTCGCCGGGCAAGACCCGCTGGCCAATCGCTTCGAGATCGAAGCGGGGCTTGAGTTGGGCGGGTACGTTGGGGGCCGGTAGGCGCGCACACAGCGCACACCGCGCACAGCACGCTCACCGAAAAACTAGTTGGAGCTGAGCAGTCGCGCGGGGCCCTGATGGGCAACCCAGGCGTAAACGGTACTTTCACCGAAGGCGCTGACGGGGAGCATTTCGCTCAACCACGCATCTACGGAACGCGTGACGCTTTGGCCGCGTTCTCGCAGCAACCAGCAGACACCGAAACGGCCGGGAGCCGCAAGCTGCTGAATCTGGTCTGCGCTGTCGACCTCAATGAACACTTGGCCGCGTGAACGGGCTGGGAGGCTCGAGAGTATCAGAGATATCGTGTCGATCGAAGTCTCGTCTCCCGCGAGCAGCACGCGGTCAGCCGACTGGGGATTCCAGGCGATCTGCGGGGTGAAGAGTTCGGGATACATTGACTCCAGTATAGGCATGCCTTACCTAAATTGAGTGCCTCTCTGGGCGTAGTCCAAGCACCGAATTCTCTTGCTTCACTCGGCGGAAACGCTGCCAGCCGTCCTACGCCCGAAATGCTGCCGGATGCCGCGAGCTCCACTGCAAGCGTCGCTCAAGTTGCGCGCCAATTGCCAGCAGCACGTCTTCACGCCCTGGCCGCCCGATCAGCTGCACCCCCATTGGTAGTCCTTCGGCGGTTTCGTGCACGGGAAGGCTGATCGCGGGTAGGCCCGAAACGTTTACGAAACTCGTCCACGGGGTGTATTGCACTTGCTTGGCGAAGTTCTCGAAGGCATCCTCGGCGTGGAACCAGCCGAGCGGGCGCGGCGTCATCGCCATGGCCGGGGTGAGCACGGCGTCATAGGAAGAGAACTGGCGGATGACGCTGCGCTCGAACCGAGACAGCGTTGCGATAGCGACGCCCACGTCGCGCGCGCTCATTCGGCGTCCGCTTTCGACGAGCCATTTCGTGAGGGCTTCCACGAGGTCGAGTTGTTCGCCGTCGAGCGGGATTCCGGCGGCCCCCGCCTGCCACAGCACGGTGAATGCTTCGGCGTATTCGGGGGAGGGTTCGAGCCGCAAGTTTTCGCTGCCGTGGCCAAGTTGATCGAGCGCGGTGCGGGCGAGGTCGAGGGCATCCTGAGCTTCGGGCGAGACGGTGATGTCGTAGGTGTCGTCCCATGGTGAGGTTGTCATGACGCCGATGGTGAAGGTGCCTTCGCCGCGGATGGCCGCGTTGAGGAAGGCGCCGCCGTCCCACGTGGGTGGGCCCACCGAGAACGGTGAGGGGCCAGCGATTCCGTCAAGCAGGAGGGCGGCATCCGCGACGGTGCGCGCGAGGGGGCCGGTGACGGGGAGCTGCCCGAGACTGCCGAAACCGCTACCCGAGGGCACGCGACCGCGCGAAGGCTTGAGGCCAACGAGACCGGTGGCTGCTGCGGGGATGCGAATCGAGCCACCACCGTCCGAGCCGGGCGCGAAGGGCAAGAGGCCCGCCGAAACGGCTACTGCTGCTCCCCCGCTGCTGCCGCCAGCCCCCAGCGTCGTGTTCCACGGATTGCGCGCCGCGGCATCCGAGAGAGGCTCTGTGTAGGCAGGCAATCCGAACTCGGGCGTGGCGGTCTTGCCGAGGCTGATGGCGCCGGCGGCATCCAGCACCTCGACGATTTCGTCGGAGACTTCGGGCACGAAGTCGGCGAAGGCGCGCGATCCATAGGCGGTGCGCACTCCGGCGCGGGCCCACAAGTCTTTCTCGCCCGAGGCCAGGCCCCAGAGAGTGGATGCCCGACTGCCCAGCGTCTCGAGTTCCGTTGCGCGCTCGCGGGCGGCATCCGGGGTCACGACGGTGAAAGCACCGAGCTCAGGGTTCAGCCGCTCGATGCGGTCGAGATAGTGAGCCACGAGTTCGCTGGGCTTCAGCTCACCGGCGCGCAGGAGGTGCAGTTGTTCGAGAGCGGTGAGCTGATGGAGTTCTGACACGAGTTCAGCCTAAAGGCCTTGACAAAGCGTTGCCATGCTGGTTGGTTAGTTACACAACCAACTAACCCACCAACCAACCCCGCCAGCAGCAGTCAGCAATCAACGCCAACAACCCACAGAAAGGAGGCACACATGGATGACTCCCGCCCGATCTTCGCGCAGGTCGCCGAGAACATTGAGAACGACATCATCTCCGGCGCACTGCCCGAAGAGAGCCAGGCGCCGTCGACCAACGAGTTCGCGGCCTTCTATCGCATCAACCCCGCGACCGCCCTCAAGGGTGTGAACGTGCTCGTCGATGCAGGAATTCTTTACAAGAAACGAGGTATCGGAATGTTTGTCGCCACCGGCGCTCAAGAACAACTCAAAGATGCACGGCGCGACAAGTTCAGCAGCGAATACGTGCGTCCGCTCTTGGCCGAAGCAGAAAAGCTCGGCATTGACTCGACCCAACTCGCCCAGATGATCGCCAAGGAGGCGAAGAACTCATGACGTCAACCATTGAGGTACACAACCTCACGAAGCGCTTCGGCAAAGTCGTCGCCGTCAACGACGTGAGCTTCTCCGTCGCCGAAAACAAGATTTACGGCCTCCTCGGTCGCAACGGTGCAGGCAAGACCACTCTCATGCAGCTGCTTACGGGCCAAGAATTTGCCAGCGAGGGCACGATCGCCCTCTTCGGCCAGGCTCCGGTAGAAAACGCAAAGGTGCTGCAGAACACTTGCTTCATCAAAGAAAGCCAGCGCTACCCCGAAGATTTCCGCCCCAAAGATGTCTTCAAGACGGCACCCTGGTTCTTCGCGAACTGGGACCAGGAGTTCGCCGATCGCCTGATCGCCGACTTCCGACTCCCCCTCGACCGTCGAATCAAAAAGCTTTCACGCGGCCAGCTCTCCTCCATCGGCGTCATCGTGGGCCTCGCCTCGCGCGCACCGCTCACGTTCTTCGACGAGCCCTACCTGGGGCTGGATGCCGTAGCCCGCCAAATCTTTTATGACCGCCTTCTTGAGGACTACGCCAACCACCCGCGCACCGTCGTGCTCTCCACCCACCTCATCGACGAGGTCAGCAATCTGCTCGAACACGTCCTCGTGATCGATGACGGCAAGCTGCTCATCAACGAGGATGCCGAAACTCTGCGCAACCGCGCCACGAACGTCGTTGGCATGAAGACCGCCGTTGCTGCCTTTGTCGGCACCCGAAAGGTGTTGCACCGCGATGGCATCGGCGGGCTCAGCTCGGTAACCGTTGCCGGGCTCAGCGAGAGCGAGCGCCGCGATGCAAAAGCGGCCGGGCTGGAACTGTCACCGGTGTCGCTGCAGCAGCTCATCATCCAACTCACCAACAACGAGACCACAGAATTCGAGGCCAGCGCATGACATCCACAACTTCGGCTCTCACCCATCCGGCAAGCCCTATGAAACGCATCACGAGTGTGGCCAGGCTGCACTTTGCTAACCCGTGGACAACGCTCGGGCTGCCGTGGATCATTCTCGGCACCATTTTTGTGCTCTCGTTGACGGTCTGGGGGCTCATCTATTGGGCAGCATCCCCCGCCGCCCGCGTCAACGTGTTGGACGGCATGGAATATGGCGGATCCAGTCTCTTCATCTTCATCTACATGATGGTGGTGGCGATTCAGACAATCAGCATTACGTTCCCGTTCGCGCTCGGCTACGGGGTCACTCGCCGCGACTACTACCTGGGCAGTTCACTCGCGTTCGTTATCCTCGCCGTGATCTACACCACGGGGCTCACCGTTCTGGCCGCGATTGAAAAAGCAACCAACGGTTGGGGCATGGGCGGCACGATGTTCGCGCCGATCTATTTCGGTGACTCCGCGCTCGAACGCGTCTACGTGGAGTTCGTGCTGTTCCTGTTCTTCCTGTTCTTTGGCGCAGCAATCGCGACAGTCTGGGTGCGCTGGAAGGCCAGCGGAGTTGTAGTCTTCTTCATCGTTGTCGGAGCGCTCTTCGTAGCCCTCATCGCCCTCGCGACCTTCACTGAATCGTGGGGTGCTGTGGGCGAGAACCTGGCAAGTCTCGGCATCGTTGGAGTGGTGAGCTGGAGTCTCGTTATCACAGCAGTCAGCGCCGTCGCTGGGTTCTTCCTGCTGCGCGGGGCAACGCCGAGAAACGCGGCATAGTCAGCGAAACCTCCGCACTCACAACCAAATACGCGCCCGAAACCGGATGCCCGGCTCTCTATCGCGGAGGCCGGGCATCCGTTCGTTCACTGTGTTTGCGCGGTTGGAGGCTCGCGAGGCCGAAAACTCTGACGAACCAGTCTGCGGCACTCAGCGAATCGCTACTCTGCGAGCGACTTCTGCATGAGATATGTACCGACCCAGCGATCGAATTTGAAGCCGACGCGAGTGAGGTGCCCGATCGATTCGAAGCCCAGTTTGTGGTGCAGGTGGATGGAGGCATCGGCCCCGTCATCCGAAATCACGGCGATCAGTTCGCGGATGCCCGCATCGCGACCGCGCTGGATGAGCGCCTCCATGAGCGCTCCCCCGAGCCCTCGACCGGTTGCGGCCGGCGACAGGTAAATCGAGCTCTCAACCGTGAGCTTGTAGGCCGCTTTGGGGCGCCACGGGAACATGGCCGCATAGCCCAGGGCCCGATCGTTCTCGTCGACAGCGACGATGAATGGCAGCCCCGAGTCTTGAACGGTCGTGCGCTTGAGCGCCATCGTCTCTGTTGTCACCTCCACAATGTCGAACGTGACAACGGTCGTAGTTACGAAGTGTCCATAGATTTCGGCGAGCGCCGCATCGTCAGCCGCAGTGGCGTCTCTCAAGTGGTGTGCCATGGGCTGCTCCCGAAGTGTGAAGTAGTGAGACAACCATTTTATGGGTCAACGCGCCAGTCGATTGGCGCAGCCCCCTGCGCCTTAAGCGCAGCATTCACTCGACTAAACGGCGTCGAACCGAAGAATCCCCGACTAGCCGACAGCGGACTCGGGTGCGGGCTCGCGATCACGGGGGTATCGCCGAGTAGCGGGGCGATGGATGCCGCATCCTTGCCCCACAGCACGGCAACAAGTGGTTGCGGCCGAGCCGCGAGCGCCCGAATCGCGTGGGCGGTCACCTCTTCCCAGCCGTGACGGCGGTGAGAGCCAGCCTCCCCCGCCTGCACCGTCAGCACCCTGTTGAGCAGCAGCACGCCTTGGCGTTGCCAGGCGCTGAGGTCGCCGTGTGCGGCGGGCGGGATGCCGAGGTCGGCGTTCAGTTCTCGGTAGATGTTGGCGAGGCTGCGGGGCAGCGGTCGCACCGAACGGTCTGCCGAGAACGCGAGCCCGACAGCGTGCCCGGGAGTTGGGTATGGGTCTTGGCCGACGATCAGCACCCGCACGTCGTCGAAGGACGTCTGGAAGGCGCGCAGCACTGCTGTCGGCTCAGGAAGCCACGGCCGCCCCGCCGCGATTTCGCCGTCGAGAAACTCGCCAACAGCATCCAACTCCGCGGCCATCGGCTGCAAAACGCGAGACCACCCTGGGTCGACACTGCTCACATCCATGTCACTACGCTAGCTTCCGCCCCGGCTACCGGTAGCATCCGTTCATGTCATTGCTGCGCGGAAAATCCGGGGCCATCACTTTTGGCCTCATCGGCTACCTGTTCTTCGTCGAACTGGTGAGCGGAATCATTCAGGGTTACTACATCCCGCTGATCCCCGATCTGGTTGAGCACCTCGGCATCCGCGATGCTGACTTCAACTGGTTTGAAGCCGCGCAACTTCTGTTGAGCGCAATAGTGGTGCCCATACTGGCAAAGCTCGGCGACATGCACGGCCACAAGCGCATCTTGCTGATTTCGACAGTTCTTACGGCGGGTGCGACCTGGTGGTTGGCGTTCACGGGCGACTTCACGAGCTTTCTGATCGCTTGGGCCCTACAGGGGTTCTACGTGGTGTGGCTCCCCCTCGAAGTCGCCCTGATCTTTGACCGCGGACGCGTCACCGGCATGGGTGCATCACAGACGCGTCGGGCCGCAGGCTTCCTTGTCGTTGCCCTCGAAGCTGGCGCGATCATGGGTGCCCTCGGTGGCGGCCGCATTTTCAAGGCTTTCGGCGAAAACGTGCAGCAGACCCTGATGATCCCCGCAATCGCGGTGACGGTCGTCTTCTTCGTGATCCTGTTCGGCGTTCCCGAGTCAAAGCCACTGCCGGGTCGTTCACTCGACTTCTGGGGCTTCGTTCTCCTCACGATGGGCCTCCTGCTCATCACCTCGGGCCTCACGTTCTTGCGCATCAATGGTCCAGGCGCTTGGTGGGTGTACCTGGTGATGCTCGCGGGTGTCGCGACGTTTATCCCGTGGGGCCGCCACGAATTGCGCCATAGAGATCCCGCAATCGATCTTCGGATGCTGCGAGACCCCAGCATGTGGCCCATCCAACTCACTGCGGGACTCGTCGGCATCAGCCTCCTCGGTGCCCAAGCGCCGCTTGCCACCTTCGCCGGCACCGACCCCATCAACGGCTACGGCCTCGGCATGGAATCGGATGAGATTTCGTACATCATCGGCGCCTATCTGGTCTCGATGATCGTGGGTGCGCTGCTGTTCCCCGTGCTGTCGAAGTGGAAGAGCCCCCGGGTGGCACTGATCGTCGCGACCTTCTTTGTGGCGACTGGCTACCTGATGTTCTTGCCGTTCCACGCCACCGTATTGAGCGTCTTCCTCAACATGAGCATTGCCGGGCTTGGCTCTGGCGCGCTTGTCGGCGCGCTTCCCGCAGCAGCTGCGGCGGCTGCTCCGCGCGGCCAGACTGGGATTGCAACGGCCCTCACGAATACGACCAAGACAATTGGTGGTTCGTTCGCATCCGCCATCTTTGCCATTGTGCTCGTGGCAGGTGCGGCAACCGCGGTCACAGAAACGGCCTCAAGCCTGCTCGGCTACCTGACCGTGTTTGCGATCTGCGGTGGCGGCGCGCTTATCGCCGCCGTGCTGCTGTTCCTCGTGCCGAAGCTCGCCTTCGCCGATGTCGTTGATGACCTCGACGAACTCGTGCCGGCTGTCGGCGCAGATGAGGATCCCGCTAGCGAACCTTCAGTTCGCCCCTGATCATCTTGTGGGGTGCTGCCTGAGCAACAGGCTTCACCGTCACAAGATCGATATTGACGAACGGCGGCAGCTCAAGGGCGTGCACAATCGTCTCAGCAATGTCGTCGGCGACGAGCGGGTCGGGCACGTTGTCGTAGACGGAGTCAGCCTTGGCCGCGTCTCCCCCGAAACGCACGAGCGCGAACTCTTCCGTCTTCACCATTCCCGGAGCAACCTCGATCACGCGGATCGGCTCCCCGGCCAGCTCCAACCGCAACACAGCGGTGAGGGCGTGCTGGGCAAACTTGGCGGCGTTGTACCCACTGCCGCCTTCATAAGCGACATGGGCAGCAATGGAGGTGACCATGAGGATGCTCGCAGTGGCACCCTCCACGATTCCCTCGCGCAGCAGCGGCAGAAGCGCACTGGTTACTCGCTTGGTGCCGACAACGTTGACCTCAAACATGCGGCTCCAGTCATCCGCATCGCTGCCTTCGACGCTGGCAAGCCCAAACGCACCGCCCGCATTGTTAACGAGGGCGTGGATGGGTCCGAGCTCACGCAGGTAGGCGGCGAGCGCATCGACATCAGCCTGCGAGGTCACATCGGCAACGAACGTATCGACCCCGGTGTCTGCGGCGAGCGCCGCAAGCCGTTCCTTACGACGCGCAACAGCAACCACCTGCCAACCGTGCTTTGCGAACCGCCTCGCGGTCGCCTCGCCGATACCCGAACTTGCCCCTGTCACTACTACTCGCCGATTCACCATTCTTCCAAAGTAGCGGTATTACACTTCGACGAATGACCGGAGTCTCGCCCAGCGCCCCTCGGGCTGCTCGCATTCCCCAGGTGCGCATGCCGCACTGGGATAACGCCCGCTTTCTTGCCGTCACACTCGTAGTGATCGGCCACGGCATCCAGCGACTAACCTACGACTCCAACAACGCGCTAGCGCTATACCTCTTCATTTACGCTTTCCACATGCCCGCGTTCGCGATCATTAGCGGCTATTTTTCCAAGCCGGGGCCACCATCAGCCAAGCAGATGCGCCGAGTGCTCACCGACATCCTGTTGCCGTATTTCATCATGGAAGCCATTTGGGCTCTCGTGAAGTTCTTTGCCGAAGGCGAGACTGACCTCAATCCGTCGAAACCGAGTTGGACACTCTGGTTCCTGCTCGCCCTCGGAATCTTCCGGCTGATTCTCCCGTACCTCGCTCTGCTTCGCTGGCCCCTCCTGTGGGCCGTGATTGGTTCGGTCGGGGTCGGCTATTTCGACAACATCAACAGCACGTTCTCGCTGTCCCGTGCGATCGGAATTCTTCCCTTCTTTGTGCTTGGCTGGAAACTCCACGAGTGGGGAATTATCGAGCGCTGGCAGACTGTCACACGTTCCGTGTGGCTCTATCGCGGGCTCGCCGTCACCGTTTTTGCCGGCTGGCTCGCCATCATCCTGGGCAACATCGAACTGTGGCGAACCATCGATCTGCGCTTCTGGTTCTTCTACGACGACTCTTATCAAGGCCTCGGCGAAAGCCAGTGGTGGGCCGGTGGCGTGCGTCTGGGGCTCATCGTGCTCGCAGTAATCCTGAGTGCCGCCTTCTTCTCACTCGTGCCACGCCGCCACACTTGGATCACGGATGCCGGCCAGGCCACCATGTACGTCTACCTTCTCCACAGCTTTGTCCTCTATCCCCTGCGCGAGAGCGGACTTCTGCAGGATGAACGCACCTCCGCGATGTGGCTTCTCAGCCTCGTGCTCGCATCAATCGGTGTGGCGCTGGTGCTGTCCACCCCGATCGTGAAGAAGATCTTCCACTACATCATTGAGCCGAAACCTCAGTGGTTTTTTGCGCCATTACCCGACGAAGATGCCAAAGCCTCAACGAAACCATGAGTTACGACATATTTCAGGACTGATTGACCGGCCAGCGGGCCCTGCTTAGGCTCACAGTGTGGCGGATACCCTGATCCACCAACCGACCTAGGAGGCCGCCGTGAGCGACTGGAACTTCGAAACCAAGCAGATCCACTCGGGTGCGCAGCCTGACCCCACCACTAACTCGCGGGCAACCCCGATCTACAAGACCACGGCTTACGTGTTCAACGATGCAGATCACGCCAAAAACCTCTTCGCACTGGCCGAGTTCGGCAACATCTACACCCGCATCCAGAACCCAACACAGGATGTCGTCGAGCAGCGCGTAGCCGCTCTCGAAGGCGGAACCGCAGCACTGTTGCTCGCTTCCGGCCAGTCGGCAACCACGTTCGCGGTTCTCAACATTGCTCAGGCTGGCGACCACATCGTCTCATCATCGTCGGTCTATGGCGGAACCTACAACCTCTTCAAGTACACCCTCGCCAAGCTCGGCATCGAAACCACGTTCGTGGAGAACCAGGATGACGCCGCCGAGTGGGCTGCAGCGGTACGTCCAAACACCAAGCTTCTGTTTGCCGAGACCATCGGTAACCCGCGCATCAACGTGCTTGACATCGAACTCGTTGCCGAGGTTGCCCACACCAACGGTGTTCCGCTAATCGTCGACAACACGATCGCAACTCCGTACCTGATCCGTCCATTCGAGCACGGCGCCGACATCGTTGTTCACTCGGCCACCAAGTTCTTGGGAGGGCACGGCACGGTACTCGGCGGAGTCATCGTCGATGGCGGCAAGTTTGAGTGGTCGAAGAACGTTGAGAAGTTTCCTGGCCTCACTGAGCCCGACCCCTCATACCACGGAGCAAGTTACACGACGGTGCTCGGCGACTCAATTGCGTACATCATCAAGGCCCGCGTTCAGTTGCTTCGCGACCTCGGCGCATCCATTTCCCCTGACAGCGCGTTCTCGCTCATTCAGGGCATTGAGACGCTCAGCCTGCGCATTGAACGTCACGTTCAGAATGCCCAAGACGTTGCCGAGTGGCTCGACAACCACGAGGACGTTGACGTCGTGTACTACGCCGGTCTCCCCACGAGCCCCTGGTATGCCAACGCCAACAAGTACGCACCCAAGGGTGTCGGTGGAGTTCTTTCCTTCGAACTCAAGGGCGGCGTCGAAGCGGGTCGTTCGTTCGTGAACGGTGTCTCGCTGTTCAGCCACGTTGCCAACATCGGTGACGTACGCAGCCTCATCATTCACCCGGCGTCGACCACGCACTCGCAGCTCTCCCCCGAGCAGCAGTTGACTGCCGGAGTCACGCCAGGACTTGTGCGTCTCTCAGTGGGCCTCGAGAACATCGAGGACATCAAGGCTGACCTGCAGGCCGGTTTTGATGCGGCACGCGCAAAGACCGCAGAGGTTCGCGCTCGCGCCTAGTTCGCGTAACAATTTCGTGCCGCACAGGTTCGTTCGCGATACTTAACAGGACATGGACTGGCAGACACCCGAAGACACTGTTCCTTCGGCATTTATTACCGACGCAAACGTGCGTTCGCTCCTCGGCAAGCCTCCGGCAACGGGTGCGTGGCGCGAGGGCGATCCTGCCGGCCAACGCCTCTTCACCACCATCACCAATCTCTCGTTGGAGTTCAGCGGAAAGCTTGCTTCTGCCCGCATCGCCTACGAGACGCACGGCACGCTCAACGCCGACGCATCCAACGCCATCCTTGTTGCGCACGCCCTCACCGGCGACAGTCACATCGTCGGAAATCCTGGCGACGGGCATTCGACCGCCGGATGGTGGAACGACCTAGTTGGTCCGGGCAAAGCAATCGACACCAACCGCTGGTTCATCGTCTCGCCCAACATCTTGGGTGGCTGTCAGGGCAGCACGGGCCCAGCATCTCACGCCCCCGATGGAGCCGAGTTTGGTGCCCGCTTCCCCTTCGTCACCATTCGCGACCAGGTCGCCGCTCAGGTCGCGCTGAGCGATGCGCTCGGCATTGATCGTTGGGCGGCCGTGATCGGCGGTTCCATGGGCGGTATGCACGCGCTTGAATGGGCTGTCGGGCACACTGATCGGGTAGCCAAGGTCGCGATTCTTGCCGCACCACCGGTGTCGACGGCAGACCAGATCGCGCACAACTCTGTGCAGGTGGAGTCGCTCCGCACTGATCCCGCATTTGCGGATGGCGCGTATTACGACGCTGCCGACGGAGATGGCCCGCACCGTGGACTCGCACTCGCGCGACGTCTCGCACTCCTCAACTATCGTTCTTCAGATGAGTTGAATGAGCGTTTTGAGCGCACCTGGCAGAGCGACGTGAGCCCGTGGGGTCGCGGGGGTCGTTACGCAGTGGAGAGCTACCTCGATTTTCACGGAAACAAGTTTGCGCGGCGCTTCGACGCCAACAGTTACATCACTCTTGCGGAAGCAATGAGCTCGCACGATGTCGCCCGCGGTCGAGGAACAATGGAGCAGGTCCTGAGTCGAGCAACGATGCCAGCACTCGTGCTCGGCATCGATAGCGATCGGCTTTTCCCCGTCTCGGGCCAAGAGATCATTGCCGAACACCTCCCCGGCAACATTGACGGCACACTGCCGCACGTCATCCATTCGCCTTTTGGGCACGACGGATTCTTGATCGAGTCACGGCTTGTGGGCGCCCAACTCGAGCGACTTCTCAACCTCTAGGGCCACTGAGAATTGCCGCCTAATGAGCGTGTAGGCAGGTAAATGCCGATTCCTCATACCAAAAGGCGGTGCGTCACCCCCGACTGAGGGTAGACATGTGCAAACATTGCGACAAATGGACCTCATCGCTAAAGAACGGGATCGCCTACTGCAGCGCACCGCGCGGGTAGCGAGCCTGAGCTTTCTGACCGTTTCGGTCATTTGCTTGAGCCTTCCCGGCGCTGTCCAAACGATGACACTTCTCCTGTGCCTCCCGCTGTATCTATTCATTGCGGTGATGCAGTTTCAGGTTGGCAACAGCCGCTCGCTCGGCTGGGTCGTTCCCGCATTCCTTGCCGGAATTTTCGCAATCTTTCTGATCGCGGGAACCCCGGGCGGCCCTGGTCAATCAGGTCTCTACGCCGCAGCTCAACTCGGCGCGGCGTCGCTCGCCTCTCTCGGCATTGTTCTCACGACCACCCTCACGCGACGACTCGTGCTTCTGGCAAGTTTCGTAGCTGTGGCGGGCACAACAGTCTTAGCTCTTGAGCAATTCCAGAAACCCATCCCCACGCTTGCACAACTGACGTTCGGTTGGATCCTCGCGGCACTTATCGGATTCTGGATCAGTTCGGGCGTGCCTCAGGCAGTTCGCCGCATCGCCAGTATCGGCCGCGCCCACCGCGCCGAGCGTCAAGCGAGCGAAACGGAAGCTCAGCGCCGCCAAGGTGCTCGCCTGCTGCACGACACCGTCTTGGCAACGCTCACCCTGCTCGCACATTCAGGTTTGGGGGTGTCCGCGGATGCCATGCGTCAGCAAGCGGGTGATGATGCGCGACTACTGCGTCAGCTTCGACTCGGTGCGACTCCCATCCCGCAAGCATCCGGAGGCTACAACCTCAGCACTCCCGTGAGCGAGACGGTGCTCGGAACGACCCTAGAGTCGGTTAAGCAGCGCTTCGGTCGTATGGGGCTCGAAGTGACCTGGCATGGCACTGGTCAGGTTCTACTGCCGAGCGATGTGCTCGATGCATTCCTGTTAGCTCTCGCTGAATGTCTAGAGAATGTTCGCCGGCATTCGGGTGTCACCGATGCACACGTCACAATCACCGAAGACGATTCGACCGTGCGCGCAATGATCACAGATTCCGGCGTCGGTTTTGTACTCGACGACGTTGACTCTGCCAGCCTGGGATTCAAGGAGTCGGTTGTTGCTCGGCTCAAAGAAGTGGGCGGCCAGGCTCGACTGTTCTCCACGCCGGGCTCGGGCACGACAGTTATCTTGGAGGTTCCGCGATGACCTACGCTCCCCCAGAAGAGAACACTCTCGGCGTCATTATTCGCGGCAAACGGCGTCACGCTAAAAGCACGGCAGTCGGTCGCCGTGCCATCCACGACACCCCGCGACTCACCAGTCTCGGAACAGGTTTCGTGGGCGTTGGTGCTGCCGTACTCGTGAGCCTGTGGGCAATCTACGGGCTCGCCTGGCTCGTTGTCCAGTGGAATCAGTATCCCAACCCGGTTCCCGCTGCAGCGGCATGGATCATCCTGATCATCATGATCGTCGGGACCATCACAACGGTCCAGCTCGTGAGCGGCCAGCTTCCCCATTGGATGTTCGCGCTCTTCCTTATCGGCCTCGCCTCCGTGGTGGCACTCGACTTCTCTGCCATCTGGCCGCTTCACGACATCGGCGGGTATGCCACATCCGCAATCGCCGCGGGCATGACGATACTGCTTGTGCTCACGGTTCGCCCCAGCTCAGACATCATCATCGCTGTTTCGGTGATCGGTGCGGCGCTGGTCGCCGCTGTGGTCGTGAATGTTCCGCTGACGACAGAAAACCTCGCACCACAGATCACTGCGGTTTCTTTCGCTGTGCTTCCGACCGTGATCGGGCTGACACTCATCAGAAACTTCCGTCGGCTTGTGCAGGTTGAACTCGATCGCGTACTCGTGCAGAGCACACTCACCGCACCCCGTTTTGCGGTAGGAATGATGGCATCCGAAGAGCTTGCACGCCTCGACTTGGCCGCGGAGAAGCTGCTCGACTCGGTAGCAAACGGATCGACCAAGCTTCCGCTCACGCCCAAAATTGCCTCAACAGCGGCATCGCTGGCAACCGAGCTGCGCCTGCACCTTATCGAGGGGCGACGCGAGACTTGGCTGTACCACGCGATCACCGAATCAGATCTGCTCGGCAAGTCAGTGAGACTGACCGATAAGGGCAGCCTCGCGGGGCTGCTCGATCCCGTGCAGCGCGACGGACTACTCTCCACCGCGTGGCTCTTTGTGACAGACACAACCAAACGTGGTGCCAAGAGCTCAGTTCACATCACTATTGCGCCATCGACAACCGTTGTGGCCCCCGGCTTCGAAGACAAAGTGGCTATCGGAATCGCGATCACCTCCATCGGAGTGACCCGCAATCGGATCGACGCATCTACGTGGGAAGCCATAGCCAAAGTCGGCAGCTACACCGACTCCACAGAAAATTCCAGTGTGAGGCTCGACATTGAATGCCTTGTCGATAACCCCGCCGACCAATAAATTCGTAAGATAATATGATCGACCAGAGGAATTCATTGTGACTGAACCAACAAAGCGCATCCGGCTCGCAATCGTTGACGATCACCGAATGTTGCTCGGTGCTCTCACCGAGTGGATCCGAAAAGCTGCCGAAGACATCGACATGGTCGTGGCCGTGCCCACGTGGCCCGAGCTCACGATCCATCCAGAGTTCCCTGTAGACGTTGTCTTGCTTGACCTCGACCTCAAAGACAACATCCCGGTGTCGCTCAAGATCAATACGCTCAAGTCGATGAACGTGCGCGTCGTGCTCATGAGCACCTATTCCGAACCCAACGTGGTTCGTGAAGCTCTCGCCGCTGGCGCACTCGGCTATCTCGTCAAGAGTGAAGATGCCGACATGATCGTCGAAGCAATTCGTGCCGCATCTCAGGGCGAATCATTCGTTTCAGCCGAACTCGACCTCGCGCTCAACGCTGACGAGGTCGGCGGAGCCCCCAAACTCAGCGCGCAAGAACGTCGCGTGATGGCACTCTATGGCGGAGGCGAACCGGTCAAGTCAGTCGCGTACCAGCTCAGCATCTCTGAAGAGACCGCCAAGAGCTATCTCAAGCGCATTCGTGAGAAGTACCGCGTCGCGGGCTTCGATGTGGGAACCAAGGTGGCACTGCGCAAGCGTGCCCTAGAAGATGGCATCCTCATCGAAACCGAAACGATGCACCACCTTTAGGCTGCACCGCTAGGCTGCACCGCTAGCTCTCTGAGCGAATGATCGCTTCTTCGAGGCGTTCAACTTTGCCAGACATTTCTCCAGTGTGACCGGGGCGGATGTCGGCCTTCAGTACGAGCGAAACACGCGACCCGAACGCACCGACAGCCTCGGTCGCAGCTTTCACGACGGCGAATACTTCATCCCAGTCGCCCTCGATCGTGGTGAACATCGAGTCTGTCTGATTGGGCAGTCCTGAGTCGCGCACGACCTTCACGGCTGCAGCAACGGCGTTGTGCACCGAGTCTGTTCCGTCGGGTCCACCACTGGGTGCTACTGAGAATGCGACGATCATGCTGACTCCTTTGCTGTTGGGATAACCGGGGGTGAAGTAAGTGCTGCCGAAGTGAGCTTGGCCAGCCCCATAATCGCCCACCCTAACAAGACGATAAGCAACAAATTTCTGACGCTCAATAGGGTGATCATGGCGGGATTCGAGGCCAAAAGCAGGTGATAAAGGTACGGATAAACGGCGTGAGTGAGGGCCGCAATCACGAGGGTGAGCACCGCTGGCACGTGAAAACTTGGCGCTCCTTGAACGCTGCGGGCGAGCAACCCGAGCACGATCGGCACCGCGAGCCAGGAGATGAACTGGGGCGAGCCCACCTTATTGACGACGATCAGAGCCGAGACGAGCGCAAGGCTCAGCATTGGCAAAACGCTCGATGCCACACCTCCAGCCCGTACCGCGCGCGCACCAAGTAGTGCAATTGCCGCGACGACTAGAGCGAGCAACGGAGTAACTACAGCAGCCGCGATCTCTACCCCCGCACCAGCGACCTGAAAGGTCAGGATGGTGTTGTCGTAATAAATGAAGGTGTTGGGTACACCAGCGATGATCTGCCACAGCCAAATTCCGGCAATGGGCGATTCGATCTGGATGCCGCGTCCCGTCTGCTGCGTTATGAAACTGAACACGTTCCATCCAGCCCCCGCCAGCAGAGCAAACACCACGACTGTCGCACTCGTAGCTGCTGCAGCCACCGCAATCTTCCAGCGATCGCGCACAGCAATGAGGGCCGCAAGCACGAGCGCTGCTGGCCACACTTTGATCCAGGTCGCACAGGCCAATACGATTCCCGCAATCCGCGGATGTGAACGCAGTAGTGTCACGCCGATGATCGCGACTGCGGCGGTGATCGCGTCGACCCTGGCCAGAGCGATGGGGCCAAGCGCGAGCAGGAAGGCGACCCACCACCATCCGGCGACCACTCCCGAACGTGAACGCCCCCACCGAGTGAGGAAGCCCAGAGCAAGAACGTTCACCAGCATCACGATAGAAAGCCACGCCGCTGCGATGTGCTCGAGGCCGAAGGTCACGGATGCCAGTATCGGCATGATCGCCAACAGCGGATACACCCAGGGCATATCGACGCCGACAACAATGCCTGAGGCGTAGGCCTGTTCAGCCCACCGCGCGTACACGATGGTGACATCGCCAAGCGGCAACCCGGGTGCGAGGAGATTTAGCAGGCCGAGCAGGAGATGCACGGCAACGAACGTTAGCCCCAGCGAAAGCGCGCCGACCGCCCGTGTGGTCGTCACGCCGGGTCAGCGACGGGTGCGTCGCTGCCGACAAGTTCAGCAATGACTGCGGGCACGTGTACACACAAATCAAGAATGGTGAGCGGTCCGCCAGCGCTGGCTCGATACGCAGCCCTGCCGTGAACGTAGGATGCCGTTGCTGCGAGCCCCACGAGCAGGCTGGGGTCTGCGAGCACTTCGTTGCTGTGCGTCGCCACGAGGGAACCAAGGATGCCGCCGAGCGCGTCTCCGGCACCAGCGGTTGCCAGCCACGCTGGGGCCGCCTCGACCGCCACCGTCGTGACTCCGTCGCTCACGTGAGTAGTGTGCCCCTTGAGGAGCACGGTGATGCCGAGTCGCTGCGCTGCCTCTTTCGCCCACTTCTCGGGGTCTGCAGCGATATTCTCGACTGGCTCATCGAACAGCCGCCCCAGCTCGCGATAGTGCGGAGTGATGACCGCTGGCCCAGATACACGTCTCGCGACATCGAGCGCCCCACCGTCGAGCACAAACGGCACGCTGTGCTTGAGCGCTTGCATGATCCGCTCTTCGGCCGCTTCTTCGCGATTCGCAAAATCCATTCCTGAACCGATGAGCCAGGCTTGAACTCGCCCGGCAGACATCACCGCTTCGGGCCGTCGCTGCAAGATGAGGGCTTGTGCGCGCTCCGGCCCTACGTATCGAACCATGCCAACGCCAGTGCGCAGTGCCGCTTCGACGCCCAAAACTGCCGCACCGGGATACTGCGCTGAGCCGGTGATCACGCCCAACACTCCGCGGCTGTACTTATCGTCGCTGTGCTTGGGCGCTGCGATGTGACGGGCCGCATCCTCGGTATTCCACATCGCATTGCTTCCCATGGTCGTAAACAATAGTTGACTGCGTGCTAGCGACGCCGGGTAGCGTCTTGCACCTCGCCAACGAGCACTTCGATGATGTCCTCAAGGAACAGCACACCTGTGGTTTGACCGGTGGCATCGAAGCTGCGCGCAACGTGCACGCCTGAACGACGCATCGTCGCCAGTGCGTCTTCAAGGTCAGTCTCTTGATACATCGAGATCAACTGACGAATCCGCTTGGGCGGAACAGGCTCGCTGAATTCGCTCTCATCGAGATCGATCACGTCTTTCAAGTGCAGGTAGCCCGTTGGTTCGCCCGCATCATTCAGCAGGATGTAACGCGAGAACCCGCGCTGAGCGACCGCCTTCTCGAGATCGGCAGGGGCGGCATCCTCAGGCAGCGTCACCAGACCAGACATCGGGATGGCGACATCCCGAACCTTCTTCGATGTGAACTCGAATGCACCGGTGAGAGTTCCACTCGCGTCAGCGAGAACACCCTCGCGAGTGGACTGCGCAACAATCGTGGCAACTTCGTCAAGCGTAAACACGCTGTTCGCCTCGCTCTTCGGCGTCACACCGAACAGTCGAAGAATGCCGTTGGCTGCCGCATTGAGCGTGACAATGATCGGGCGGAACACCGTTGCGATAAACACGAGCGGTGGGGCCAGCAACAGCACCGCACGGTCTGGTACCGAGAACGACAGGTTCTTCGGCACCATCTCACCAAGCACCACGTGCAAAAACGACACGATCATCAAAGCCAGGATGAATGCGATGGTGCCGATGAGTTCTTCACTCAGGCCGGTTAGCGCGAGAGGAATCTCCAGCAGATGGTGAATAGCCGGTTCTGACACATTCAGGATCAGCAGAGACGCGATCGTGATTCCCAGCTGGCAGGCCGCCAACATCAGCGTGGCATGCTCCATTGCCCACAGCGCCGTTTTAGCTGAACGAGAGCCAGCTTCGGCACGCGGCTCGATCTGTGATCGGCGCGCAGAAATGACAGCAAACTCTGCCCCAACGAAGAAGGCGTTGACGAGCAACAGCACGAATAGCCAGACAATGCCCCAGACGTCCATTAGCTCACCACCTCAGCGTCGCTAGCGTTGACAATCGGATCGGGCGTAAACCTCACGCGGTCGATTCGTCGACCTTCCAATCGTTCGATACGGAACACTCCACCCACAGCAGTGATCGTGTCGCCGGTGCGCGGAACGCGACCGAGCTCACTCATCAACCAGCCGGCAACAGTTTCGTATGGGCCCTCTTCTGGCACCTCAACACCGGTGCGCTCCAAAAGCTCATCGGGTCGCAAGATAGCGGGGAAAGTAAACCAGTCGCGCGAGCGCACAACGTCTGCCTTCGAACGGTCGTGCTCGTCAGACACTTCGCCCACGAGCTCTTCGACCAAGTCTTCTAACGTCGCGACGCCCGCGGTGCCGCCGTATTCGTCAACGACGACCGCCATCTGGTAGCCACGGCCACGCAATTCGGCGAGCAGTGCATCCAACCGCATGGTTTCAGGTACCAAAAGAGCTTCAGTCTGCAGAGCAGAGACGGGAACGTCCGCGCGCTTCTTATGAGGCACAGCGACAGCCTGCTTGACATGGACGAAACCGACGACGTCATCAATGCTGTCGTCAATCACAGGAAAGCGCGAGAAACCGGTGCGCTTGGCAAGATCAATAACGTCTTGAGCGCTGTCGGTGCGATCGATGCTGTCGACGCGCGGCCGCGGAGTCATGACGTCTTGCGCAGTGTGGTCCGCAAACGCGAGGGTGCGCGCCAACAGAGTGGCGGTGTCGTTGTCGAGGCTTCCCTGGCTTGCCGATCGGCGCACAAGAGACGTGAGCTCCTCTGCTGTGCGGGCACCCGAGAGCTCCTCTTTCGGCTCGATGCCAATGCTGCGAAGAATCCCATTCGCTGTGTTGTTCAAGAGAGTGACCGCGGGGCGGAATACTGCTGTGAAAACAACCTGGAACGGAACGACAGCTTTTGCCGTGGCCTTAGGTAGCGCGAGCGCGAAGTTCTTGGGAACGAGCTCGCCAATAATCATGGAAAGCAGCGTGGCAAAAGTGATAGCCAAGATGGAGGCGATGACGGTCACAGCCGCTTCTGGCAACACCGCGCCCAAGGGAACGGAAAGCCAGGTGCTGAACGCCGGTTCGAGCGTGTAGCCAGCAAGTAGCGTCGTCAGCGTGATGCCGAGTTGTGCGCTCGAGAGGTGCGTCGAGGTGTGCTTCAGCGCAGAAATTACGGGGCCGAGTCGTTTCTCTCCACGCTCTTGACGAGCTTCTAGCTCGGAGCGATCGAGATTAACAAGCGCAAACTCGGAGGCAACAAACAGTCCGGTGCCTACGGTGAGAACGAGGCCAGCGGCAAGGAGCAGCCACTCATTCATAAAAGGTCACCCCCGGTGCGGGAGCGAGAGAGAAAGGGCGAGAGACAGGTGATGATCGCGCGGGATTTCGGCCCCGGCGACAACTAGAGGGAGGGTCGTCCATTATGGGCTTGAGTATAGGCCAAATTCCTGCGCAACCGCTGCTGCGTTACCAACTCACGGGCAATGCTTTGCCCTCTTCATACCCTGCTGCCGACTGGATTCCCACGAGCGCCCGGTCATGGAACTCGCTGAGATTTGACGCCCCCGCATAGGTAAACGAGCTGCGAACACCCGAAGTAATCATGTCGACCAGATCGTCAAGCGACGGCCGGGCTGGATCTAGGTAAATCTTTGAGCCAGAAATTCCTTCAGCAAACAGCTCCTTGCGGGCCAGCTCATAGGGATCAAGCCCACCAAAACGGGCGCGTACGGCCTTGGTAGATGCCATTCCCCAGCTGGTCTTGTACAGCGCACCAGCATCGTCGTGACGAAGTTCACCAGGGGCTTCGATCGTGCCAGCAAACCAGGAGCCGACCATGACGGATGCCGCACCCGCCGCGAGCGCCAACGCAACGTCTCGCGGGTAGCGCACTCCCCCATCAGCCCACACGTGGGCTCCAAGTTCGCGCGCGGTTGCCGCCGTCTCAAGTACTGCCGAGAACTGGGGGCGCCCCACAGCGGTCATCATGCGGGTCGTGCACATCGCGCCGGGGCCAACACCGACCTTGATGATGGTTGCTCCTGCCTTGACGAGATCGCGCACAGCCGCCGCGGTGACAACGTTTCCGGCAGCAATAGCGACGCCAAGATCGAGCGCCACCACCTTCTCCACCGCCCTGACCATGCCATCTTGATGCCCGTGAGCAGTATCGAGCACGAGTGTGCTCGCGCCCGCCGCAACGAGTGCACGCGCACGGGATGCAACGTCGCCATTGATTCCGAGCGCCGCAGCAACGGCAAGCTTTCCCTCGCTATCGAGGGCTGGCGTGTAGAGGGTCGACCGCAGGGCGCTCTTGACGCTTGTTGCGCCGACCACAGCATCGCCGTCAGTCACGGGAGCAAAGTCGATTCCACGCTCGATGAGAAGGTCGAATAGTTCGCGGGCCGTACCGAACTCCGAGCGGTCGACAGCGTGGGTGTCGCGCCGCGCGAGATCACCGAGGGCTGCCCCCGGCATTGCCTCGCCCAAACGTTCGGCGTCAATTACTCCCGCGAGCGCGCCATTCTCCATCAGCACCACTCCGTGACCGGCGAGCGGTGGAACCTGCAGCAACGCCTGCTCGACCGAATCACGAGGTCTGAGATAGACAGCCGAATCAAGATCGACCGGTTGTGAGCGCACCCAGGCGATTGCGGCATCCATATCTTCGCGGTTGAGGTCCTGCGGCAGAACGCCGAGGCCACCGCGGCGTGCAAGGCTAGCCGCAAGGCGTGGTCCCGTGACAGAGTTCATGTTGGATGCCACGAGCGGAATAGTTGCGGTCGTTCCGTCTCTGGGGGCAAGCGAAACCGCCATCCGGCTCCCGACCGACGAGTGGCTGGGAACCAGAAACACATCTGAGTAGGTCAGGTCATGCCGCGGTGACGTCTCGTAAAAATCCATAACCCCAGCGTAATCGCCGCCGAATAGGAACTTTCTTGATAAAAGTGTCAAAAAAGCGTGATCCATGCGCCTGACGGCCAGCAGACACACAACAAAGCGATTAAGATTGAACGCGATGTCCGGCGTGCGGAATGCACGTCACTTTTTCACACACCAGAACTGAAAGTAGGCGGTTTGACGTGTCAGGCCAAGTAACCGGAATCGCACCAGAAGGTGACTCCTCGGGCGAATTCGGGGCCAACGAATGGTTGGTCGACGAGATGTACGAAAAGTACCTCGAAGACAAGAATCTTGTGGATGAAGCGTGGTGGACGTTCCTCGAGAACTACCACCCCGCGGTAGACCCCACACCGACAGAAACAACTCCTGTCGCCACCCCCGACACTTCAGACGCCGTGCAAGCAAAGACGCCTGCCGCACAGCCGTCGGAGCCGCAAGCCCCGGCCGAGCAGAAGACCGCAGAGCCTAAGGCGTCCGAACAGTCACCTGCAGTCGAGAAGCCTGCAGAGAAGCCGTTCGTCGACGAACCCAACCCGAGCACGGGAAGCCAGCCGGTCGCACGCACCACGTCGGTCGAGCCCAAGCCGCAGCCGATCCCGGCAGAAGCTCCCGCCACCGCGCCAATTGACACGACTCAGGCGCCTGCCGCACCGAAGCCCCAGGCTGAGAACATTGTTGCCCCGCTTCGCGGCGCAGCGAAGAGTCTCGCAGCGAACATGGACTCGAGCCTCACGGTTCCGACCGCAACAAGCGTTCGCACCATTCCTGCCAAGCTCATGATCGACAACCGCATTGTCGTCAACAACCACCTCAAGCGTGCTCGTGGCGGCAAGGTGTCGTTCACGCACCTCATCGCGTGGGCGATCATCCAGACTCTCAAAGAGTTCCCCAGCCAGAACGTCTACTACGACGAGCCAGAGGGCAAGCCTTCGGTAGTTACTCCCGCGCACATTAACTTGGGTATCGCCATCGATATGCCCAAGCCGGATGGCACGCGCGCTCTCGTGGTTCCCGGCATCAAGCAGGCCGAAACCATGGGCTTTGGTGAGTTCCTTGTTGCCTACGAAGACGTGGTTTCGCGTGCTCGGGCCAACAAACTCACCGGCGCTGACTACATGGGCAACACTATTTCACTGACCAACCCCGGCGGCATCGGCACCGAGCACTCGGTCCCTCGCCTCATGCGTGGTTCGGGAACGATCGTCGGCGCTGGCGCGCTCGAATATCCGGCCGAGTTCCAGGGCGCAAGCCTTCGCACCCTCACCGAGCTGGGCATTGGCAAGACGATTACCCTCACGAGCACCTATGACCACCGCGTCATCCAGGGTGCAGGTTCGGGTGAGTTCCTCAAGAAGATCCACGAGCGTCTCATCGGCGAAAGCCACTTCTACGAAGACATTTTCGCGGCCCTTCGCATCCCGTATGACCCGATTCACTGGGCCAACGACATCAGCGTCGACCTTGCAGACAACGTCAACAAGACGTCCCGCGTTCAAGAGCTCATCAACTCCTTCCGGGTTCGCGGTCATCTCATGGCCGACACCGACCCGCTCGAGTACCGTCAGCGTTCGCACCCCGACCTCGATATCTCGAGCCACGGACTCACCTTCTGGGATCTTGACCGCGAATTCGTCACGGGCGGCTTCGGCGGCAAGCGCCAGGCATTGCTGCGCGAGATCCTTGGGATGCTGCGCGACGCCTACTGCCGCACTGTCGGCATCGAGTACATGCACATTCAAGACCCTGCACAGCGTCGTTGGATTCAGGATCACGTCGAGAAGCCGTACACGAAGCCCGGCCACGACGAGCAGATGCGCATCCTCGGCAAGCTCAACGAGGCTGAGGCATTCGAGACGTTCCTGCAGACCAAGTACGTCGGCCAGAAGCGCTTCAGCCTTGAGGGTGGAGAGTCAACGATCGCTCTTCTGGATGCCGTCATCCAGAAAGCCGCCGAAGCTAACCTCGAAGAGGTCGCGATCGGCATGGCGCACCGCGGTCGCCTCAGTGTGCTCACGAATATCGCCGGCAAGACTTACGGTCAGATATTCCGCGAGTTCGAAGGAACTCAAGACCCGCGCACCGTTCAGGGTTCGGGTGATGTGAAGTACCACCTCGGCACCGAGGGCAGCTTCACTGCCGCCGATGGTCGACAGATTCCTGTCTACCTTGCGGCAAACCCGTCGCACCTTGAGGCTGTCGATGGCGTTCTTGAGGGTATCGTTCGTGCCAAGCAGGATCGCCGCCCGATTGGTTCCTATGCAGTTCTTCCTGTGATGGTTCACGGTGATGCCGCAATGGCTGGCCAGGGCATCGTGGTTGAAATCTTGCAGATGTCGCAACTGCGCGCGTACCGCACCGGCGGAACCATCCACGTCAACATCAATAACCAGGTTGGGTTTACGACCCCTCCCGGTGAGGCTCGCACGTCGCAGTACTCCAGCGATGTCGCTAAGACGGTTCAGGCTCCGATCTTCCACGTCAACGGTGATGACCCCGAGGCTGTGGTTCGGGTTTCTGAGCTCGCCTTTGCGTACCGCCAGAAGTTCCACCGAGATGTTGTCATCGACCTGATTTGCTACCGCCGCCGTGGTCACAACGAGGGCGATGACCCTTCGATGACGCAACCACTGATGTACAACCTGATCGAGGCCAAGCGTTCCGTTCGTACCCTCTACACCGAAGGTCTCGTCGGTCGTGGTGACATCACTCAGGAAGAGTACGAAGCCAGCCACCAAGACTTCCAAGACCGTTTGGAGCGCGCATTCGCTGAAACGCATGCAGCACAGACAGGTTCGATGCCGATCCTCACGCAGGATGGCAACGGAATCTCCGATCTTGAGCGCCCAGATTCGCAGCGCGACGATGCTGTCGGTGAACCCATCACGACGGGAATCGACGAAAGCATCGTTCACCTCATCGGTGATGCGCACAGCAACCCGCCCGCCAATTTCACGGTGCATACCAAGTTGCAGGCACTGCTGCGCAAGCGCGTTGACATGAGCCGTAAGGGTGCCATCGATTGGGCATTTGCCGAGTTGTTGGCTATTGGTTCGGTGCTGCTCGAAGGCACTCCGGTGCGTATGGCAGGGCAGGATGCTCGCCGCGGCACCTTCGTGCAGCGTCACGCTGTACTGCACGACCGCGAAAACGGTCAAGAGTGGCTGCCGTTGCAGAACCTCTCAGAGACCCAGTCGCGCTTCTGGATCTATGACTCGCTGCTCAGCGAGTACGCAGCCCTGGGCTTCGAGTACGGCTACTCGGTAGAGCGCGCCGATGCTCTGGTTATGTGGGAAGCCCAGTTCGGCGATTTCGCCAACGGCGCTCAGATCGTGATTGACGAGTTCATCTCCAGCGCCGAACAGAAGTGGGCGCAGCGTTCAAGCGTTGTCATGCTGCTTCCGCACGGTTATGAAGGTCAAGGCCCCGATCACTCGTCGGCGCGCATCGAGCGCTACCTGCAGATGTGTGCCGAAAACAACATGATCGTTGCTCGGCCGTCGACTCCTGCCTCGTACTTCCACTTGTTGCGTCGTCAGGCATACTCGCGTCCGCGTCGACCACTCATCGTGTTCACGCCTAAGGCGATGCTTCGCTTGCGTGGCGCAACGAGTGATGTTGCCGACTTCACGAGTGGTCGTTTCGAGCCAGTGCTCGATGACGTTCGCCTCGAAGACAAGTCTGGCGTCACTCGCGTGATTGTCACGTCGGGCAAGACGTACTACGACATCGTTGCCGAGCTCGACAAGCGCGAGATCACTCACATCGCGGTAGTACGCATGGAGCAGTTCTACCCGCTGCCCGTCACTGACATGAACGAGATACTCGCGAAGTACCCGAATGCCGACATCGTGTGGACTCAAGACGAGCCCGAGAACCAGGGTGCGTGGCCGTTCATCAGTCTGGAACTGCAACGCCACATGGATGCGCGTGAGATCAAACTCGCATCGCGTCCGCCATCCGCATCGCCTGCGACCGGTTCGTCGAAGCGCAGCGCGCTTGAGCAGGCAGAACTGATCGACCACGCGATTACGCAGCCCTAGGCTCGTGCAACCGCGTTAACGACGAAAGCGGGCATCCTCTTCGGAGGATGCCCGCTTTCGCGTTGGCGCTCTGCGTCACACTTTTATCGGCGCCCTGCGTCACAAGGTTGTTGGCGCTCTGCGCAACAAGTCTTTAGGCGTCTGCCAGCTTCGACAGGATCGCGTTGCGCAGTTCGTCTGGTGCTGTCTCGCAACAGGCCTGCTTGACCTTGAGCTTGAGCGCGAGCGCAACGAGGTGTTCACTCGTGCATGACTCGCAGTTGTCGAGGTGATCGGAAACATCCTTAAAGTCTGCTTCGTTGAGTTCGCGGTCGAGGTACTCCTCGAGTTCGGCTTTTGCTTTTTCGCAACCGCAGTCGGTCATTTCTTGCTCCTTGATGATGCGGACGTGCCAGGGGTGCGGTCACGCGCATAGTCGGCCAGTAGTTCACGTAGCATGCGACGGCCACGGTGCAGTCGACTCATTACGGTTCCTACAGGGGTCTTCATGATGTCGGCGATCTCTTGATACGAGAAGCCCTCGACGTCGGCGAAATACACTGCGAGCCGAAAATCTTCGGGGATCGACTGAAGTGCGTCTTTCACTGCGCTGTCGGGCAGGTGATCGATTGCTTCAGCTTCGGCCGAACGCGTCGAGACTGACTGGGTTATCGACTCTGCGCCGCCCAGCTGCCAATCTTCGAGTTCGTCGATTGTTCCTTGATACGGACTGCGCTGGTTCTTGCGGTAGATGTTAATGAACGTGTTCGTCTGGATGCGGTACAACCAGGCCTTCAGGTTCGTGCCCTGCTGAAACTGTCCGAATGCCTGAAACGCTTTGACAAACGTTTCTTGCACGAGGTCGGCAGCATCGCTGGGGTTGCGGGTCATGCGCATGGCGGCACCAAAAAGTTGGTCCATGTACGGCAGCGCTTGCTCTTCAAACTGCCGTCGTTTGTCCGCGGCGGCGGTGTCGGTGGCGCTGTGCTCAACTTTGTCGGTAGTCATCAGCGACAATTCTAGTTCGCTAATCACGGCATCCGGCTGAGTGCTCAGTAATGCAGTCATGCTGGCGCCTCCTCCGTGGTGTGTAAAACGTCGATACTCTTAGTAACTAATGTTCGTATCCAAGTATTCCAACCCAGAGTTCAGCCCCTACGACGACGACTCGGTGCCAGAGACTACGGTGCCCGGCAATTGGCCCGCACCGACGGTCACTCACGCCCTGTCCGCATCGCTGAGCCTTCCCGGCAGCAAGAGCCTCACTAACCGTGAGTTGGTATTGGCTGCTCTGGCGGATGGCCCTTCCGTTCTGCATTCGCCGCTGCACTCACGCGACAGCGCGCTCATGATTGAAGCGTTACGCGCTCTCGGCGTGGGAATCGCAGAAGTCGCGACCGGTAACGTCTTTGGTCCTGACCTTGCCATCACTCCGGGTGAGCTTGAGGGCGGAAGCTCGATCGATTGTGGCCTCGCCGGAACTGTTATGCGTTTCTTGCCTCCGGTTGCTGCTCTTGCGCTTGGCCCAGTCGCCTTCGATGGAGATGAGGCGGCTCGCCGTCGCCCGATGCGCACCACTATTGATTCGCTACGTGCACTTGGTGTGGATGTTTCCGCCGATGGTCGGGGAACACTCCCCTTCAGCCTCTATGGCATGGGTTCGGTGGCTGGTGGAGAGATCAGCATCGATGCGTCAGCGTCAAGTCAGTTTGTTTCTGGGCTGCTGTTGACTGCCGCCCGCTTCGATAACGGCCTCACGTTGCGTCACACCGGTGAGAAGCTGCCGAGCATGCCCCACATCGAGATGACGATTGCGTGCTTGGCTGCGCGTGGAGTCATCGTCGAAAGCCCTGAGCCTGGCGTGTGGGTCGTGCCTGCTGGTCCGATTCGCGCAATCGATGTCGAACTTGAACCCGACCTCTCGAACGCTGCTCCGTTCCTCGCTGCGGCCGTTGTCGCTGGTGGAACGGTCACGATTGAGGGCTGGCCAGCATCCACGACTCAGGTGGGCGCAGACCTCGAACAACTTCTGCCCCTGTTCGGCGCAACGAGTACACGTGCCGACGGTGCACTCACCATCGACGGCGGCGCAGGTGTCATCGGCGGCGACAGCTACCCCGGAGTCGAAATCGACCTGAGCACGGGCGGCGAACTCGCACCGGCAATCGTTGCGTTGGCCGCGCTGGCCTCATCGCCCAGCACCATCACCGGAATTGGGCACTTGCGCGGACACGAAACTGATCGCCTCGCCGCGCTCAGCGCCGAAATCAATGCACTCGGTGGAGCGATAACCGAGCTCGACGACGGCTTACACATTGAACCGCGTACACTCCACGGCGGCGTGTGGCACAGCTACGAAGACCACCGCATGTCGACCGCCGGCGCAATCATTGGCCTCGCCGTTGAGGGTGTGGAGATCGAAGGCATCGACGCGACAGCCAAGACGCTGCCCCAGTTTCCCGCACTCTGGGCGACGCTTGTGGGCGACGCCCCACTCACCACCGACACTCTCGGGTTGCTGTAACTATGAGTTGGCTCACCGGCGACGACGATGACGACGACCGCAAATACAGCGAATACGACGAGAGTTCGGTGCGCATGCGCCCAAACCCCAAAGCCAACAAGCCACGAAGCAAGATTCGCCCCGAGCATGCAGATGCCATCGAAGGGCGCGTGTTCAGCGTCGACCGCGGGCGATACGGAATTTGGGTCGATGAGGGAACCGCTGACGAACGCCAGATCATCGCCGCGCGTGCCCGCGAACTCGGGCGCAACCAGCAGGGCAAAGTATCGGTCGTTACCGGCGACTGGGTTGACCTCGTTGGTGACACAAGCGGAACAGAGGGAACCCTCGCGCGCATCGTTCGCATCCGCGAGCGCATGACCCTTCTCCGGCGCAGCGCAGATGACACGGATGCCGTAGAACGCATCATTGTGGCCAACGCAGACCAGATGCTCATTGTCGTTGCCGCCGCCGATCCGGAGCCGCGACCGCGACTTGTCGACCGCTATTTGGTAGCCGCATACGATGCCGGAATTACTCCCATCCTGTGCATCACTAAAACTGATCTGCAAGATCCGGCTGAGTTCTTGGAAAATTTCGCTGGACTCGAGTTTCGGGTGATCGCCAGCCGGTCAGATGAGGTTCCACTCGACGAGCTTCGCGAGCTCTTGAAGGGTCACACCACCGTGGCGGTAGGACACTCGGGCGTCGGAAAGTCGACACTGGTGAATGCGTTGGTTCCGGATGCGAATCGCGCGGTTGGCCACGTCAATGCTGTGACCGGTCGAGGCAGACACACGTCGTCGTCAACGATCTCGTACCGCGTTGGTTCTGGCTGGGTTGTCGATACGCCCGGAGTTCGGTCGTTCGGTTTGGGCCACATCGATCCGAGCAAGATCTTGTCCTCGTTTACTGACTTGGCGGTGCTCGCTGAGGAATGTCCGCGCGGCTGCACGCACCTTCCGGATGCTCCGGACTGCGCAATCTCCGAAGCGGTCGCGGCTGGGGCACTCGGTGATGTTGGTCGGCTGCGATTGGATTCGTTCCAGCGACTCATCACGACACTGGGTTCCACTAGCGTGTAGGTGTGACTGAATATACTCTCGCTGACGATCTTTCTCTTGCTCTCGCGCTTGCTGGCGATGCTGACCTCATCTCGCTTGATCGCTTCACGGCGCTCGATCTTGAGGTCACCACTAAGCCCGACCGCACGCCGGTAACCGATGCAGACAAGGCTGTCGAGCGCGGCATCCGTGCCGGTATTGCTGCTGCGCGCCCGGGAGATTCGATTCTGGGTGAAGAGTATGGCGAGGCTGGCGACTCGAACCGCCAGTGGATCATCGACCCCATCGACGGCACTTCCAACTTTTTGCGCGGTGTGCCAATCTGGGGCACCCTAATCTCGCTCGTCATTGACGGAGTCCCGCAGGTTGGCGTGGTCAGTTCGCCGGCGCTCGGCAAGCGCTGGTGGGCGGCGATCGGTCATGGCGCGTTCGCTCAGGCACACGGCGGCGAACCCGAACAGCTTTCCGTTAGCAAGGTTGCTTCGCTAGAGGCGGCATCCATCAGTTACAACAGTTTGACCGGGTGGGATGACGCCGGTCGCCTCGATGCGGTGGTCGCGCTCACCCGCGCAACGTGGCGTTCGCGTGCGATCGGTGACATGTGGGCCTACATGTTGCTTGCCGAAGGCGCTTTAGATGTGGTCGGAGAGTTCGACCTGAAACCCTATGACATGGCTGCGCTGATCCCGATTGTGCTCGAAGCTGGTGGGCAGTTCACGTCAATGACTGGTGAGCTAGGGCCGTGGCACGGCAACGCGCTGGCGACCAACGGAATAATTCATGATGAAGTGCTCAATTTTTTGCGCTCTCACTAAGGAGACTCCCCTTCCATGACGACGGAAAAGATCTGGCGCCGGGCGCTTGCGATCGCAACGGTGGCAACCGCAACGGTAGCCCTCAGCGGTTGCGGCATCCTCAATCAAGTGACCAACGAAATTTCGGATACCGTAGACCCGGGCCCCGGCACCACTCAAGACGTCTTCAGCCTTAAGATTGGTGATTGTGAAGCTGGAAACCCGGCCGAGGGCGAGGTCTCCGAGACCAAGGTAATCGACTGCGCCGAGCCTCACGGAAGCGAAATCTACGCCGCGTCGTACCTTCCGGATGGTGACTTTCCCAGTGATGAGGCGATCACCACCCAGGCCAACACCGATTGCAAAGCCGAATTTGAGTCGTTCATTGGCGCCGATTTGGGCGATTCAATGTACAACTACTCCTGGTACTACCCCACTGAGACAAGTTGGGCCGACGGCGATCGCGAAATTCTGTGCATTGCGTATCACGATGGCGGAGAGCAGACCACTGGTTCACTCGCAGGGGTAGCCAAGTAGAGATTTTTCGCTAAACGGCTGCCGAAGATTTAGGTGTGCGACAGCCGCTCAGCTCGTTAGAGGGAACAATCTGTACCGGCAAATGTGTTGCATCCATTATCCGGATGAGAAACGCTGGACGTGCTTCGAATACAAGGTGGTATCGACAATGAAGATCGAATTTCCTGGATCAGACAACAACATGTTGGCGGCACGACTAGAACTGCCAGAGGGCACGCCCGCTGCTTTCGCGCTATTCGCCCATTGCTTCACGTGCTCGAAGGACTCGTTCGCCGCATCCCGCATCTCCAAAGCACTAGTCGATTATGGAATCGCCGTGCTTCGTTTTGACTTCACCGGGCTCGGTGGATCGGATGGCGACTTCGCGAACACAAATTTCACGTCGAACATCGAAGACGTCGTCGCTGCGACAGAGTACTTGCGCGACAACTACCGCGCACCCTCACTGCTCATCGGACATTCCCTTGGCGGTGCTGCCATTCTTGCTGCGGCCCACCAGGTTCCTTCTGCGCGAGCACTCGTGACCATCGGCAGCCCGAGCGACCCCTCCCACATCACGAACCTGTTTGCCGATGCCAGTGCTGAGATCGAGAGCGCGGGCGAAGCGAACGTACAGCTCGGCGGGCGCGAGTTCCGGATTCGCAAACAACTGCTCGACGATATTGCCGCCCAACCGCAGTCCGCTCGACTGCGCGATCTGGATGCCGCACTTCTCGTCGTTCATTCCCCTGTCGATCAGACGGTCGGCATCGACAATGCGCGTGAGCTTTTCGAAGCTGCCAGACATCCCAAATCATTTATTGCGCTCGACGGAGCGGATCACCTGCTCAGCAATCGCGACGACGCTGCGTTTGCGGCAAGCATTATTGGGGCGTGGGCTGCGCGCTACGCCTTTGGCAGCACAGCGTCACTGTCCGCGACCACCGCGGCCTCCGGTAGCACCACGGCCGCTACTGCGCCAGCCAGCGCAGCGATTGCCGCTGCCGCACCTGCCACCGCTGCCGCTGCCACCACCACTGCGCCTGCCGCAGCGAGCCCAGTACCGGCCGTGAGCCCGAATGCCACCGTCACTCAAGACGGAAGCTCGGTGATTGTTAGCGAGAGCGGTCCTGCGCGTTACGAGCAGCGAGTATTCGCGTCTGGGCATGAATTCATCTCTGACGAGCCTGCCCCGTTCAGTGAAAACCATGGGCCCGGCCCGTATGATTTCATTCTCGCTGGGCTCGGCAGCTGCACCTCGATCACCATGCGGATGTACGCCGACCGCAAGAAGATGCCATTGACTGGGGTGAGCGTGCGGTTGACCCGCGAGCGCATCGCGGCCGCGGAGTGCGACCACTGCACCTCAACCGAGGGCATGGTTGAGCACATTACCCGTGAGCTTACCTTCGATGGAGAGCTCAGTCAGGAACAACGTGACGCGCTCCTCGTGATCGCAGACAAGTGCCCTGTGCATCGCACATTGGAGGGCGAGATTTCGATCTCTACAAGCGTCACGGCCGTCGACGTGTAGCCGTAGCGACATCCGCACGTTAGAGTTATTAGGCAACCCTAACTTCTCGAGTGAAATGAGCCGGCGCCATCGCCAACCGTCTATGACCATTGAACGCGACACCGTCAAACACCCCCTCGTCGTCCGACACGTCACCGTCAGCGCGGTGAGTCACCCCACGCCGAACATCGCTCGAATCACTCTGAGCGGTGACGAGCTTGAGGGGTTTGTCAGCAGCGGACCCACCGACCACGTCAAGGCGTTCTTTCCGGATCCTGTTACTGGCAAACTCGCTGCTCCCATCATGACCGAGTCCGGCATCAGCAAGCCCAAGGGCGGCGGCGTGATTTCTCGTGACTACACTCCCCTCGGTTTCCGGAGCACCGACGGCCAGCACGAGCTCGACATTGATTTCGTTGTTCACGGTGATGAGGGTCCCGCCTCTGCTTGGGCTGCCCACGCAACCGTGGGCGATTCTCTCGTGATCGCTGGCCCCCGGGGATCGAAGTTGCTTCCCCGTGGAGCCACCCGCGTGATTCTGGTCGCCGACGAAACCGCACTTCCCGCCAGCTCACGGTGGATCGATATGCTTCCAACGTCAGTGCACATCACCGCACTGTTCGATGTGTCTGACGGGAGCGTGGAAAGCTACTTCACCGACGAGCAGAAGGCACGAATGTCGGCCGAATGGTTCTACCGCCGCGACGGACTCGGTCAACTGGATGCTGCACTGCGTGCGCTCGGTGAGATCGGGGAATCGACCTTTATCTTCCTTGCTGGCGAGGCGACAACGTTGGTGCCCCTGCGTCGCTACCTGCGCCGCGAGTTGGGCCTGCCCAAACAACAAGTGGCGGCCGATGGGTACTGGCGTCGTGGCGTCACGAATGCCGACCACCACGAGCCGATTGATCCCACCGATCCCGAGGACTAGAGACTGAAACGGTCATGCCATGCAGCCTGACCGAACACCCAATTAGCCCTCAGCATCCGCTCAATAATTCGGTGTCGTTCGCGGCCGAAAGTGTATGCTGAGGGCACAAGTGAACAGCCGTCATACCGCTGCGGGAGAGCCCTTCCGATCGTTGGTTGGCGCCGTAGGAGCAAACCCTCTCCGGGAATCTCTCAGGCACCAGTACCGCAGTGGCTAGGCAACTCTGAAAAGTAGTCGGCCCTGCCCGACTCGCCGACGGGGCAACGCGACGCCACAAGCGTGCGGAAACTCTCAGGCCCGATACAGAGCGGAGAGGACTCAACGACGCCCGCACGAAGATGTGTGGTGAAGAAATGGAGTCACCGTGCCAATTCGCAACCTGACGCCCCGAACTGAAGTACCCACACCCTCTCTCGAAGAGGTTCCGCTCAGCAGCTTTGACCTGTTCACGGTCGGTATTGGCCCATCGAGTTCGCACACGGTCGGCCCTATGCGCGCCGCCGCATCATTCGCTGCAGACCTTGCCGAACATCGGATGCTCGACTCTGTCGCCTCGCTCAGCGTGCGACTCTATGGCTCCCTCGCCGCTACGGGTGCAGGTCACGGCACTATGAGCGCCGTGCTTATTGGGTTGGAGGGCAAACTCCCCGACCAAGTTCTGCCTGCGGAGATGGAGACGATTCTCGAGCGGATCGAAAGTTCCGGGATATTGCAGCTTGCAGGCAGCCGCGAAACCCCGTTCACTGAGGGCGCGATTGCGCTGCATCCGCTCACCGTTCTCGACGGGCATCCGAATGGCATGCGGTTCGCGGCATACGATGCGGATGACAACGCTGTGCTCGAGGCAACCTACTTCTCGATCGGGGGCGGATTCATCTACCGAGAGGGCGACAACCGTGACGGCAGCTCGTCCACCGGCCCGGCAGCAGTCGCGGATCCCTTGCCGTTCCGCACCGCCGCACAGCTCTTAGCCCACTGTCGCTCAGAGGGTCTCAGTTTCAGCGGCGTGATGCTCAAAAACGAACTCGCTCGTCGCACTCAGGCCGAAATCACCGCTGGACTCCTGCATATTCGCGACGTTATGGACGAGTGCAAGAACAACAGTCTCGAGCGCACCGGCAACCTTCCCGGCAATCTGAAGGTGCGTCGACGCGCACCAGACTGGCATGCACGTCTGCGCAAAGAAGACCCCGACCGGGATCCCGCATTCTGGCAGGAGTGGGTAAACCTTGTTGCTCTGGCCGTGAATGAAGAGAATGCTTCTGGAGGGCGAGTCGTAACCGCGCCCACCAATGGCGCCGCGGGCATCATCCCTGCGGTGCTCTTCTACGCGACGCACTATGCGCCGGGGATGAGGGATGCGGACCAAGCGACGAAGGATGACGCGACAGAGCGTTTCTTGCTTGCCAGCGCCGCCGTCGGCGTGCTCTACAAGCGCATGGCATCGATCTCGGGTGCTGAGGTCGGATGCCAGGGCGAAGTCGGTTCAGCGTCGTCAATGGCCGCTGCTGGTCTGGCCGAGATCCTCGGCGGAACTCCGGAACAGGTCGAAAACGCTGCCGAAATCGCAATGGAACACAACCTCGGACTCACGTGCGATCCCATCGGCGGCCTCGTGCAGATCCCGTGCATTGAGCGAAACGCGATCGCCGCCGCCAAAGCGATCAACGCCGCGAAAATGGCGTTGTGGGGCGACGGTGAGCACCGCGTCTCGCTCGATGAGGTCATTATCACGATGGCCGAGACCGGCAAAGACATGAGCTCGCGCTACAAAGAAACCTCGATGGGCGGGCTCGCGGTCAATGTTGTCGAGTGCTAGAGCTCGCAGGCCATTCGCTATTCCCGTAGCCGCCCAGGCGCAGACTGGCAGGTCTGCCGACAAATTACTAGCGAGCCGTCCGCACGTAACGCAGTAGGAGCGTGCCGTCATCGCCGCCAAGCGCATGCGCCAGTGCCATGTCCTGCGGGGTTGCCTCGGCAGCATCCACAATTCGGCGAGCTGAGCCACCTTCCAAGCGGGGGCTGACGGTCAGACAGAGTTCGTCGACCACTCCTTGAGCGATCATCGTGGCAAATAGTGTCGGCCCGCCCTCGCTGTGCAGTTGCGGATAGCCGCGCTCGGCAAGAACATGTTTCAGTTCGACGGTATCTACCTCCGTATCGCCAGCGACAATCACCTCCGCCACCTCCGACACCTGGGCGCGCGCCCTTGCCGGAGCACTTTCTGTTGTGATCACGAACGGTCGCGCAGCATAGCCAGCGAGGTCGCTCGGTTCGAGACGCAGCGACGCACTCACCACCGCAAACCGCGGTTGTGCAGCGAGGCCATTGGCTTTCCGCCATTCCACAGCATCCTCATCGAGCGCCAGATTTCGGTAGCCCTCTTGGCGCACTGTTCCCGCACCGACCACAATCACATCCGCTAGTCGCCGCAGCAGCGCGAAGACTCGACCGTCGGTAGCAGTGCCGAGCGGGCCCGAAGTGCCCTCGTGGGTTGCCGCACCATCAATGCTCGAGACAAAGTTGGCACGCAACCAGGGCACGGAACGATCTGCGATCGCATAGCTGGCCAGCAATTGTTCGTCGCCAACTTCAGCGCCGGCAGTGAGTGTTCGGATCTCGGATGAGGTTGCCATCAGAATCTACCTTTCGTTTGCGTCTGACATGTTGTGCTTCAGCAGCGCGGGCTCACGCAGCCCCAAGATGGCCTCGGCCATGCGCACCGCCGCGACAGTTTCGGAGACTTCATGCACTCGAACCACCCGCGCACCGTTCAGCACACACGCCACGGCTGCGGCGAGCGAACCCTCGAGGCGCTGCGACTTGGGCATGCCGAGTACTTCGCCAATGAAATCCTTATTGGAAAGTGCGACCAATGTCGGTATTCCAAGTGCGGTGATCACGTCGAGCCGCCGCGTGAGTTCGAGGCTGTGCAGAGTGTTCTTGTTGAGGTCGTGCCCGGGGTCGACAAAAAGCCGCTCTTCAGGCACCCCTGCAGCCCGCGCAATCTCAACCCGTGCCGCCAAAAAGTCACAGACTTCTGCGGCGACATCATCGTACTGTGGTCGCGCAAACTGTGTGCGTGGGCTTGCCCGCGAGTGCACTAGAACGAGGGAGGCTTCGCTTTCGGCAACCACCGCTGCGAGGTCGGGATCACTAAGACCAGTCGTATCGTTGATCACGTTAGCGCCAGCCTCGATGCTGCGCCGTGCAACCTCTGCGTGGAAGGTGTCGACTGAAATCACCACATCAGACTCCTCACGCAGGGCTTGCACGACGGGAACGACGCGCGCTGCTTCTTGCTCGATGCTCACAGCATCCCCTGGCGCAAACGGGACTCCGCCGATGTCGACCCAATCCGCACCGTACTCCACTGCTCGCAGCGCTGCTGCAACGGCATTCTCGAGCGCGAAATTGGCCCCCGATTCGTAGAAGGAGTCTGGGGTGCGGTTGACGATCGCCATGACAGCAACCTGACGGGAGAAGTCGAACGTGCGGTTGCTAATTGTGCGGCGGGGATGCCGAAGCGGCGGCAGCGCAAAACTCATACTCCCTATACTGGGCGACAATGCTGACAAGCGCATCGGCAATCGGACGCGCTTTAGGGAGTGTCGACTAGTGACAACGTTTGCGATCGCTCGAATCTACGAATCACCGCTGGACACTGATGGCTATCGTGTACTCGGCGACAGGCTCTGGCCCGCGGAGTCAGTAACGCGGATGCCGCACTCGATGAGTAGTGCAAAGAGTTGGCACCCAGCCCCGAGTTGCGCACCTGGTGGAATCACGACCCGCAATCCTTCGACAGGTTCGCATCTCGCTACCGCGCAGAGCTCGACGAAATAGAGCCTGCGGCTGCACGCTCTGTGCTAGCTCGCGAGAAGAAGAATCCCTGCGATAGCGGATGCCGCAGCAAGCAGTAGCGCGACGGCAAGCAGCACGGCGTGCACTCGGTAGAACGCTGTCGGCTTGCCTGCGGTATCCCGCGCTCGAGGATCAGAACTCACCCGTTTGAAGAATCGTGGCCACGCGACAACGTTGAAGAGCGCACTGAGAAAGAGAACGATTGCGGCAAACAGCTCCATGATGTTCTCAGCCTACGCCTGCCCGCCCCTGCTCTTGCGTGGCACCCACACCCACACAAAAGCTACTTGGGAGAGAATGGACAGATGGTCGAGTTCACATTGCGCGGCGGTGTCGGCTCTTGGGCCGAGGCCGAACTGGACGTCAAGCGCTCACGGTTCGTGTGCCGGATCGTGCGCGTGGACGTCGAGGCTGATGCCCGCGGCGTCATTGATGCGGCTCGCAAGTTGCACTGGGATGCACGACACCACTGCTCTGCCTTTGTACTGGGTTCGAGCAGCGCGCCCGACCAGGTGCGACGCTCTAACGACGATGGCGAACCGTCGGGCACCGCGGGTCGTCCGATCCTCGATGTGTTGAACGGCCGCGATCTGATCGACTGTGTTGCCGTAGTGAGCCGCTATTTCGGCGGGACGCTGCTGGGCACCGGCGGGCTGATCCGGGCCTACTCGGATGCGACTGCAGCAGCCGTCAACGCTGCCACAACTCGGAACGGGCTTGTGCTGCGCGAACGCCGCGAGCTGTTTCGTCTGTCGCTTCCCCATGCGGATGCCGGCCGCATCGAGGCAGAACTTCGACAGCTCGGAGTCGTGGTGCTTGGCACAGAATACGGCAACTCAGCTGTGATGACGATCACGTCAGCGCCCGACGGCGAGCCGGCGTTAGCTGCGCTGGTTGCGAGCGCTACGGCAGGCGAACGGATGCTCGAGCCTGCCGGCACCGAGTGGGTCGACGGCGAACTGTACGGCTAACCATCGCGGCGCAAACCGCAATGGCTCCTAAATTGGGTTTCTGCAGTGACTGGTTAACGCAAAATAGCCACACCCGAAGGTGTGGCTATTTTACAATTGAAGTCCGGCGGTGTCCTACTCTCCCACAAGGTCCCCCTTGCAGTACCATCGGCGCAGAGAGTCTTAGCTTCCGGGTTCGGAATGTAACCGGGCGTTTCCCTCTCGCTATGGCCGCCGAAACACTATTGATTTATGTATCAGTCTGGGCCAGTAAACATAACCTGGAACCCTCCCGAAGGTGGATCCCGAGCTGTGTTAGCTGGGCGCAGTTCCCGACCGTAAATCGGGAACCACAAAGTGGACGCGAGAATTCTTCTCAGTCACCATCGCAACCCTAAAGGGTTCCGGTGAGGTGGGGTGTTATCAATTTATCGACTTATTAGTA